>JAVEEE010000301.1 GCA_030840615.1 Frankiaceae bacterium
CGCTGCAGCCGGTCACCGTCTCGACCAGTCCGAACGCACCCGGCAGCCTCGTGCTGCCGGTCGTCGGCGAGGCACCGACGAACCCTGCGACGAGCTCAGGTTCCGGCGGCGCCGGCACCGATCAGGGCACGGATGCGGGCGGCGCAGCAGGCACGCTTGCACAAACAGGTGTGACGCCGCTGCTGCCGGCAGCCGGAATTGTCGTTGTCGCGACGGGACTGCTGGCAATGCGGGTCAGGCGACCCCGGCGGGCACCACGTGGGCCGTGACCCACTCCACGATCTGCGTCGTAGTGGTGCCGGGGGTGAAGACCTCGGCTACGCCGAGCTCCTTCAGCTGCGGGATGTCGGCGTCCGGGATGATGCCACCGCCGAACACGACGATGTCACCGGCACCGCGCTCCGCAAGCAGCTCCACGACACGCTTGAAAAGCGTCATGTGAGCGCCGGACAGGATGGACAGGCCGATCGCGCGAGCATCCTCCTGAACCGCGGTCTCCACCACCTGGTCCGGGGTCTGGTGCAGGCCGGTGTAGATGACCTCCATGCCGGCGTCACGCAGCGCGCGGGCGACGACTTTGGCACCGCGGTCGTGACCGTCGAGACCCGGCTTGGCGATCACGACGCGAATCGGTGCGGCTGTGCCAGGAGCCGGCGACATCGGCGGCCCTCCTCGACCTGAGTCCGTGCGGTCCTGCGAGAGTAACCGGCTGTGACCGACTGGCGCGACGCCGTCCTGGTCGGCGTGCATCCGCTCTCGTCGGAGCACGAGGGCAGTGCCGTGCGCGCCGGGCACGGCCGGATCGGCCGAGCCGACGTCGTGGTGGCCGCCTGGGACTTCGGCGTGCACGGCGGCAGCTTCGGCGAGCGAGAGGCCGACGCGTTCATCGCGGCTTGTGCCGAGGCCGCGTCGACGCGGCGCCCGCTCGTGAGCATGGTGCGCAGCGGCGGCACCCGGTTGCAGGAGGGCATGCGCGCCCTCGTTGGCATCCCGCGCGCCCTGATCGCCCTCGAGCAGGTTGCCGACGCCGGCGTCTTGCACGTCTCGGTTGCCGACCAGCCGACAACTGGTGGGGTGTGGGTGGCGATCGCCGCAGCGGCAGACGTCCGTATCGGGGTCGCCGGTGCCACCGTGGGATTCTCCGGGCCTCGCGTCATCGAGTCGATGACAGGCGTCGCCGTGCCCCGCGGCACCAACACGGCCGAGTCGGCGGGGGCCGCGGGCCTGCTCGACGCCGTGGTCTCCCCGGAGGAGGTCGCGACCTGGCTGGAAGACCTGCTCGTCACGCTGCGACCCGACGATCCGGAACCGACCGCGGCTCCGGTACCGGTGGGGGTACCGGATCGTTCGGGAGCGGAACAGGTCGCGCATTCACGCGGGGTCGACCGGCCGAGCGGTGCAGAGCTCGTCGAGGCGCTGCTCACCGACGAGCTGCTCACCGAAGGGCTGCTCACCGACGCGGTGCCGTTGCGCGGCGGAGACGACACGGTCATCGCCGCGCTGGGTCGGATCGCCGGCCATCGCGTGGTGATGATCGCGCTGACGGCTCGGCGAGCGGGACGCGCGACCCCGGACGGCTACGAGCTTTTCGCGCGCGCAACGGCACTGGCCGGGCGGCTCGACCTGAGCTGCGTCGTGCTGGTGGACACGGCGGGAGCCGACCCGCTGCCCCTCAGTGAGCAAGCCGGCATCGCGCCGGCCATCGCCGCCGCGATGACCGCACTGCTGCACTGCGCGGGGCCGACCATCGCGGTCGTGCACGGCGAAGGCGGGTCCGGTGGCGCGCTCGCCGGCGCGGTGACCGACGTGGTCGCTGTCACCGAGAACGGCTGGTTTGCCGCCCTCGGTCCCGAAGGAGCCGCCGCCACCTTGCGGGTCGAGGCGACCACCGCGGCCGACCTCATGGGTGTGGCCCCCCGTGATCTGTTGGGCTGCGGCTTCGCCGACGCGCTCGCGCCGGCCGACGCGGCGGCGCTACGAGAGTGGCTGGCCGCTCGCCTCGACCTGTTGCGCGCTCTCGACCGGGAGGAACGCCGGGCCCACCGATGGCGCCGGTGGGCGGGCCCCCTGCCCGGTACGCCCCTGTCTGATCCGCCGGAGCCACCCGAGATCGCCTGAAACCGCGCGGAACGCGGTGCGGCGCTTGAAGTTTCGCTAACGTCTGCTGCGGCAAACCTGTCCATCGGCATGACGATCACGAACTTCCCCCTGTCCCAGCGGAGGTCCTGGGTGAGGCATGCGGTGTCGCACGTCGGTGGCGCGGCCAGTCGAGGCGCCCGCAGTCTCCTTTCACCGGCCGGGCTGCGCGGAACAGCCGTTGAGGTCGCCTGGATCGCCGCGCACGTGGCGACTTACCCCTTCGGCGTCGTTCAGGAGAAGCGGTCGCCGGAGCTCGAGCGGTTCACGCTCGAAGGGCTCACGCCCATCCGCCGCGGGCTGCTGATCGGCGACGTCGAGGCCGCCGGTACGCCGATCCTGCTGCTGCACGGCCTCGTCGACAACCGTTCGATCTTCACGCTGCTACGCCGTGCTTTGCGGCGGCGCGGTTTCGGCCGTATCTGGACGATGAACTACCACGTGCTGACGCACGACCTGCGTACGGCGGCCAACCGGCTCGCCGCCACCGTGGAGTCGATCTGCGAGCAGACCGGATACGAACAGATCCACGTCGTCGGACATTCGATGGGCGGCATCGTCGCGCGCTACTACGTGCAGCGCATGGGCGGCGACGCTCGAGTGCACACGTTGGTGACGCTGGGCTCGCCGCATGGCGGCACGACCGCGGCCCGGCTGTTGCCGCGCGGCGTGTGCCGGCAGCTCCGACCGTCGAGCGACGTCGTCGCCGAGCTGGCGCAGCCGGCCCGCAGCTGTCGCACCCGCTTCGTGTCCTTCTGGAGCGATCTCGACGTGCTGATCACACCCAAGGCCGCAGCGCGCATCGACCATCCGGACCTCAACGCGCGCAACGTGTTCGTGCGCGGCGCGGGGCACATGTCGCTCCCGATCGACGGCCGGGTCACCCGTGAGATCGCGGCGACGCTGGCCCATCTCGACACTCGCGGCACCACGGTCGTGGCCGGGCTCACCCGCCTACGGCCGGCCGCCACGGCGGGCGAGACAGGCGCGGCGCCCCGCGCCCGGCGAGGGGGCCGGCCGCGTGGGCGATCCGCCTCCGCCGGCTGAGCAGGAAATCTCTTCAGGGCGGCGAACGCCCTAGGCTGACCGGCGCCGCACGCACGTTTCGCGACGAGGAGAGCCTCTCCCGATGCCTTCCCGCCGCTTCGTGCTGCCCCGTTTCGGACTGCCCAGATTCGGACTGCCCAGGGCCGCCCGGCCGCCGCTGGCGGTCTCGGTCGTCGGCGGCCTTCTCACCGCGGTGATCGCCACCGGCCACCAGGCGGTCGGCGTCCGCCCGGCGGCTGCCTCGGCCACCATGACGGCTCCGGTGGTCGCCGCGAGCAGGACGTCGACAACAGCAGCGGCCGACAACGCCCCGAGCGCGCTCGCCTCACCCGCTCTGGTCGCCCGCGCCCTGCGCGTGGTCGCCGTCGACGGCGCAGCGGCGGGTCGCGCCTCCCGTTCCGAGCAGCGGGCACCCTTGCACCGCTGGCTGCGTCCCAACATCGGCCCGCTGACGTCGCCGTTCGGCTACCGCTGGGGCCGGCTGCACGCAGGCATCGACCTGGCCGGTCCGTACGGGTCGCCGATCGTCGCCGCGACCGACGGCTGCATCACCTACGCCGGTCCGATGAGCGGTTACGGCGAGGTCATGAAGATCACCGACTGGGACGGCACCGAAACGGTCTACGGCCACATGTCGGCCTTCGTGCGCCAGTCCGGCTGTGTCAAGGCCGGCGAGGAGATCGCGCGAGTGGGCGCAGCGGGTGACGCCACCGGCCCGCACCTGCATTTCGAGGTGCACGTCGGTGGCGTTCCCGTCGATCCGATTCCGTTCCTGGCGAAGCACGGCCTCTACATCTGAGTTGCTCAGCTGGCGCGTACTGACCTGATGTGCAGCAGGTGAACGCTCATGCTCCTGCAGGCCGGGTGCGGGTCACGCACGAACATCGCCGACGCGGAACCGGGCGGATAGACGCGTAGCCCTACTGCCTGGGCCTGCTGCCTGTGGTGGTAGCAGCCGGGCACAGCTCCGACGTTGTTGATGAACTCGAACCGCGCGCGTGCCTTGTGGCCGGGCGCGATCAGGATCTGGCCGTGCGAAGCACCTTCGCGGTCGGCTGCCGCACCGAGCTGCGCGCCGCTTTTCGCCACGTAAGCAACTCCGGGGAATCCGGTGAGCTCACACGTCTTCGCGCCCTTGTTGGTGAACACGATGAACTCGACTCCGTTGCCGGCACCGATGTCCTGACGGGTGTGTGACAGCGCGAGGACTCCGGTCGTGCACCGGGACACCGTGCTGCCGGCGTCGGCCGGAGCGGCAACAGCAAACGTGCCGGCGGCCACCAACGCAGCGATGCCGACCCGGCCGATTCGATTGGTGGTCATGGAAACCTCCGTCTGGATTGGCTGTTCGCCAATGTCGCAACGGTGACGCCCATGAATGCGTTTCGGTTGTCAGAAGGCAGGTCAGTGGTTGATCAGAGCTTGACGAGAGGCGCGTAGCGCAGCAGCAGTCGCTTGCTGCCGACATCTCCGCCGAAGTCGACCTCGGCCTCGGCCGTCTCGGCTTGACCGCGTACGACGACGACGCGGCCCACGCCGAAAGCGTCGTGCGTCACCCGGTCGCCGGGGGTCAGCGACAGGATCGGCCGCAGCCCCGGCCCCGCCACGCGGCCGCGGCGAATCGCGCGGTCGGCAGCGACCTCGGCCGCGGACTTCTCCGTCGCGCCGCGCCACTCGACCAGCTCCGGCGGGATGTCGTCCAGGAAGCGCGACGCCGGGTTGTAGGAAGGCGCGCCCCATGCCGACCGAACCAGCGTGCGGGACAGATGTAGTCGCTGCTCCGCACGGGTGATGCCGACGTAAGCGAGCCGGCGCTCCTCCTCGAGCTCCTTGGGGTCGCCCAGCGAGCGCATGTGGGGAAAGACACCGTCCTCCATCCCCGTGAGGAAGACGACGGGGAACTCCAAGCCCTTCGCGGTGTGCAATGTCATCAGCGTCACGACGCCACCTCCCCCCTCATCGTCGGAGTCCGGGTCGGGCACCTCGTCGGCATCGGCGACGAGGGACACCTGCTCGAGAAAGTCGGCGAGGGTGCCGTCGGGCCGTGCCTCCTCGAACTCCCGAGCCACCGACACGAGCTCCTCGAGGTTCTCGACCCGGCCCTCGTCCTGGGGGTCACCCGTCGCTTGCAACTCGGCGACGAGCCGTGACTTGTCGAGCACGGCCTCGAGCACGTCCCCCGGCGACGCGTCACCGGCAGCGATCGCCATGAGCTCCTCGATGAGCGTCACGAACTCCTGCACGGCGTTGAGCGACCGCGTCGCCAGCCCGGGGATGTCCTCGGCGCGCTGCAGCGCGTCCCAGAAGGACAGTCGCTCGCGCTCGGCGAACGCGTCGACGCTGGCCTCGGCCCGCTCGCCGATGCCGCGCTTGGGAACGTTGACGATGCGGCGCAATGACACGGCATCGGCCGGGTTGACCAGCACCCGCAGATAGCCCAACGCGTCGCGCACCTCGCGTCGCTCGTAGAAGCGCACCCCTCCGACGACCTTGTAGGGCAGCCCGACACGAATGAAAACTTCTTCGAAGACGCGACTCTGCGCGTTGGTCCGGTAGAACACCGCGACATCACAAGGACGAACCCCGTGCTCGTCACCGAGGCGGTCGATCTCGCCCGCGACCCACGCCGCCTCGTCATGCTCGTTTTCGCCGACGTATCCGGCGATCTTCTCGCCGGCACCCTGCTCCGACCACAGACGCTTCGGCGTCCGCCCTGGGTTCTTCGCGATGACGGCGTTGGCGGCGGTGAGGATCGTCTGGGTGGACCGGTAGTTCTGCTCCAGCAGGACAACGGTCGCGTTGGGGTAGTCGGCCTCGAACTGCAGGATGTTGCGGATGGTCGCGCCGCGAAACGCGTAGATGCTCTGGTCGGCGTCGCCGACGACGCACAGCTCCGAGTCCGGCCCGACGAGCTCCTTCACCAGCACGTACTGCGCGTGGTTGGTGTCCTGGTATTCGTCGACGAGCACATGCCGGAAGCGACGCCGGTAGTGCTCGGCGACGTCGGGGAACAGCTGCAGCAACGTCACCGTCGTCATGATGAGGTCGTCGAAATCGAGGGCGTTGGCGCGTCGCAGCCTGTCCTGGTAGAGCACGTAGGCCTCGGCCACGGTCTTCTCGAGGTGGTTGGTGGCCTGCGACTTGGCCGTCTCGAAGTCGATCAGCTCGTTTTTCAGGTTGCTGACCTGCGCCGCGATCGAGCGTGGTTGGTAGCGCTTCGGATCGAGGTCAAGATCGCGACAGACCGTGGTCATCAGGCGCCGCGAGTCGTCGGCGTCGTAGATCGAGAACGACGACGAGAATCCCAGCCGCTTTCCCTCGGCCCGCACGATGCGCACACAGGCGGAGTGAAACGTCGACACCCACATCGACTTGGCGCGCGGACCGACGAGTCGGCCCACCCGGTCCTTCATCTCACCCGCTGCCTTGTTGGTGAAGGTGATCGCGAGGATCTCGCCGGGTGCGGCGCCACGCTCCGCGATGAGCCAGGCCACGCGATGGGTGAGCACGCGTGTCTTTCCGGAGCCCGCACCCGCGACGATGAGCAGCGGTCCGCCGCCGTGCAGCACCGCGGCGCGCTGTTGCGGGTTGAGGCCTTCGAGGAGGGTTTCGGAGTCGACGGCAAGCCGCGGCCGAGGCCGCTCCGAAGGCGGTCCGGAGGCCGGCGGGGAGTCGTCGGAGAGGCTGGTCACGGTGGCTTCGAGCGTACGCCGGATAGCCTCGCTGTCGTGCTCGACGACACACAAGTGGACAGCGCGCTGGTGATCACGGCGCATCCTGACGACGTGGACTTCGGCGCGGCCGGAACGGTGGCGCTGTGGGTCGAGGCCGGCATCAAGGTGACCTACTGCGTGATCACCGACGGCGACGCCGGTGGCTTCGACGCCACGGTGCCCCGGGACCGCATCGGCGGCATCCGCCGGGACGAGCAGCGCGCCGCCGCCGGCGAGGTCGGGGTCAACGACGTCGTCTTCCTCGGCTACCGGGACGGTCGGCTCGCGGTGTCGTTCGACCTCAGGCGCGACGTGGCCCGGGTCATCCGGGAGGTGCGACCGCAGCGGGTGATCTGCCAGAGCCCGGAGCGCAACATGGTGCGGATCCCAGCCAGTCATCCGGACCACCTTGCCGCCGGTGAAGCGGCGCTCTGCGCGGTCTATCCCGACGCACGCAACCCCTTCGCGTTCACCGAGCTCGCCGACCTCGAGCCGTGGAAGGTGGCCGAGACATGGGTGATGGGGATGGAGCGGGCCAACCGCTACGTGGACATCACGGAGTCCTTCGACCGCAAGCTCGCAGCCCTGCACGCGCACGCGAGCCAGCACCCCGAGCCGGACAGCATCGATCCGCTGGTGCGCGGGTGGAACAGCCTCAACGCGCAGACCGGGGGGCTCGTCGAGGGGAGGCTCGCCGAGGCGTTCTGGGTGATCGAGACGGGCTGACGCGACTCGGGCCGAGGCCGTGCGGCCTACAGCTCGAGCACCATGCGCGTGTTGCCGAGGATGTTGGGCTTCACGTGCTCCAGTCCCAGGAACTCCGCCACGCCCTCGTCGTAGGAGCGAAGGAGCTGCTCGTAGACGTCGGGGGCGACCGGCGTGCCCAGGAGCTCGCGGAAGCCGTGGCGGCGGAAGAACTCGACCTCGAACGTCAGGCAGAAGACCCGATGGACACCGAGCTCGCGCGCGCGCTCGACCAGCAACTCGAGCAAGGCGTGACCGACACCGGTCCCCTGCGCAGCGGGATCGACCGCGAGGGTTCGTACCTCCGCGAGGTCCTCCCAGATGACGTGCAACGCCCCACAGCCGACGAGCCCGCCGTCGGCGGCCGCCGCCACGACGAACTCCTGCACGTCCTCGTAGAGCGTGACCGTGGGCTTGTCGAGGAGGATGCCGCGCGGCACGTAGAGGTCGAGCAGCCGACGGATCTGAGCGACGTCCGTGGTCCGCGCGGGACGGACGGACGGCGACGGCACGTCACTGCTCGGCCCCGTCTCGAGGTGCTGGGTCACAGGCTGCTGGGGCAGTAGCTCGCGAGGGGCCCGAGCGCGGCCGCGATGGCTTCGAGCTGGTCGGGCTGCAGCCGGTCGACGAGATGGGCGCGGACCCCGCGCAGGTGCGTCGGGTACGCCGTCTTCAGCCGGGCGGCCCCCGCCGCCGTGAGGACGGCGTAGACGACCCGAGCGTCGGACGCACACCTCGCCCGCTCGACGAGCCCCTCCCGGGCCAGCTTGTCGACCAGGCGCGTCAGGCCACTCGGCGTGAGCACGGCGTAGGACGCCAGATCGCTCATCCGCAGCCGGCGGTCCGGCGCCTCGGAGAGGTGGGCGAGCACCTCGTAGGCCGGAAGTGTCAGCGCGTGCTCGGCCTCGAGCTCGGCCTCGAGCTGGCGGACGATCCGCGCATGGGCGTGGATCAGCGCGTGCCACGCCGACATCTCCCGCTCGTCGAGCGGGCTCGTCGGGGGCGTCGCCGCCGTCCTGCCTCGGGCCATGGCACCAGTGTACCGGGGGAATAGTTGCGCAAGCAATCATCTTCAGTTAGTGTCTGTTGCAACAGTTGCAAGGACAACTTCTAGGAGGCAACCACATGACCACCAGTGCCACCGACCTCACCACGGCCACACTGACCGGCGACTACGACGTCGACCCGGCGCACAGCCGCCTCGGCTTCGCCGCGAAGCACGCGATGGTTGCCACCGTCCGCGGCCAGTTCAAGGTCTACAGCGGCGAGGTCCACCTCGACCACGAGAACCCCGCCAACAGCTGGGCCAACGTCGAGATCGACGCGGCGAGTGTCGACACCGGCAACGCCGACCGCGACGCACACCTGCGCACGCCCGACTTCTTCGATCTCGAGAAGCACCCCAAGATCACCTTCAAGAGCACGAAGGTCGAGAAGGTCGACCACGACGACGTCTTCACCCTCATCGGCGACCTGACAATCAACGGCAAGACCAACCCGGTCGCCGTCGAGTTCGAGCTCACCGGCACGTCCGACGACCCGTGGGGCAACTTCCGCGCCGGCTTCGAGGGCAAGGCGACCGTCAACCGCCGGGACTGGGACCTCGCCTGGAACCTCGCCCTGGACAAGGGTGGCGTCCTCGTGAGCGAGAAGGTCAAGCTGGAGTTCGACATCGCCGCGGTAAAGCGCGTGACCGACAAGGCGGAGCAGACCGCCTGACCGACGGACATGCATGACAGGGTGAGGACGTGGCATCCCCGCAGACCAGGGAGCTCGTCCTCACCCTGTCTTGTCCGGATCGGCCGGGCATCGTGCACGCGGTGTCGGGCTTCCTGGCCGAGCGACAGTGCAACATCCTCGACTCCCAGCAGTACGGCAGTCCACGCACCTCGACGTTCTTCCTCCGCGTCCATTTCGACTCCCCCGTGGACCAGCTCGTCCTGGCCGAGCAGTTCCGGCCGGTGACGGCGCCGTTCGCGATGGACTGGGACCTGCACGAGAGCAGCCATCGGCCCAACGTGCTCGTCATGGCGTCGCGTGAAGGCCATTGCCTCAATGACCTGCTGTATCGGTGGCGCGCGGGCTACCTGCCCGGGAGCATCGCCGCAGTCGTCTCCAACCACACCGATCTCGCCGCGCTGGTCTCGTCGTACGACGTCGCGTTCCACCATCTGCCGGTGACACCCGACTCGAGAGCCGAGCAGGAACGGCTGGTCCTCGACCTGGTCGCGGCGTTGGACATCGGTCTGGTCGTCCTGGCTCGCTACATGCAGGTGCTGTCAGCGGAGCTCTGTGTGGCCCTTCCCGGGCGCATCATCAACATCCATCA
>JAVEEE010000309.1 GCA_030840615.1 Frankiaceae bacterium
TAGTAGACGCCGGCATATCCACCGAAGACCACGGCACCGAACACCACGTAGTGGAAGTGCGCGACGACGAAGTACGAGTCGCTGACGTGGAAGTCGATGGGCGGGCTGGCCAGCAGCACACCGGTGAGGCCACCGAAGAGGAAGGTGATCAGGAAGTTGACCGCCCACAGCATGGGGGTCTCGAACGTCAGCTGGCCGCGCCACATCGTGCCGATCCAGTTGAAGAACTTCACGCCGGTGGGCACCGCGATAAGGAACGACAGCAACGCGAAGAACGGCAGCAGGACCGCGCCGGTGGCGAACATGTGGTGGGCCCACACGGCGATCGACAGCGCGCCGATGCCGATGGTCGCAAAGACAATGCCCTTGTAGCCGAAGATCGGCTTGCGGCTGTAGACCGGTATGACTTCCGTGATGATGCCGAAGAACGGCAAGGCGACGATGTAGACCTCGGGATGGCCGAAGAACCAGAACAGGTGTTGCCAGAGGATCGCCCCGCCGTTGGACGCGTCGAAGATGTGCGCCCCGAACTTCCGATCCGCCTCTAGGCCGAGCAGCGCGGCCGCGAGCACCGGGAACGCCACCAGCACCAGGATCGACGTGACCAGGATGTTCCAGGTGAAGATCGGCATCCGGAACATCGTCATGCCGGGCGCCCGCATGCACAGGATCGTCGTGACGAAGTTGACGCCACCGAGGATCGTGCCGAAGCCCGACAGCGCGAGCCCCATCACCCACAGGTCGGCACCGACACCCGGGGAGTGCAGGGCGTCGTTGAGCGGCGCGTAGGCGTACCAGCCGAAGTCCGCCCAGCCACCGGGCGTGAGGAAGCCGGACATCACGATCAGCGAGCCGAACAGGAAGAACCAGTAGCTCAGCATGTTGAGCCGCGGGAACGCCACGTCCGGCGAACCGATCTGCAGCGGAATGATCACGTTGGCGAAGCCGACGAACAGCGGCGTCGCGAACATCAGCAGCATCAGCGTGCCGTGCATCGTGAACAGCTGGTTGTACTGCTCGTTGGTCAAGAAGTTGAGTCCCGGCCGGGCGAGCTCGGTCCGCATGAGCTCGGCCATCAGGCCGGC
Source organism: Frankiaceae bacterium (assembly GCA_030840615.1). Taxonomy (GTDB): domain Bacteria; phylum Actinomycetota; class Actinomycetes; order JAFAQI01; family JAFAQI01; genus JAFAQI01. Next base: position 1,086 of record JAVEEE010000309.1, read on the forward strand.
GATGATGAAGAAGACGAACGACGTGACGAGGTAGAGGTGCCCGATGACCTTGTGGTCGGTCGTCGTCAGCAGGCGCACCAGCCGGCTGCCCGGCGCCACGTAGACGCGCCGCGGGCGGACCCGACGGACCGGCTCGACGAGCGTCACTGGTGGCTCCTCTGGGTGTCGCCGGTGTTACCGAAGGAGATCGACCTCGGCCCGTCGTAGACGGTGAACTTCGGGTCGGTGCCGGCCGCCGCGGTTGCCTTGGTCTGCTGCAGCCACGCGTCGTAGTCCGCCTGCGACACGACGCGCACGGTGAACAGCATCCGATCGTGGTTGGTGCCGCAGTACTCCGTGCACTTGCCCTTGAAGTCCCCGATGTGGTTGAGGTGGACCTCGAAGGAGTTGGTCCGGCCCGGCACCACGTCGCGCTTGAACAGGAACGGGATGACCCAGAAGGCGTGGATCACGTCCGGGGACGTCTCGTAGAACCGGACGGTCTTGTCCACCGGCAGCACGAGCTCGGGGTATTCCCCGGGCCGCCCGGTCACCGCGAGGCCGTCGTCGAGGTAGTTGAACTGCCACGCCCACTGGAACCCGACGACGTTGATGCTGAGGTCGGGATGGACGCTGAACTTGTCCTCGTCGTTCTCCCGAATCGCGGTGAAGTAGAACAGCACCGCCACGATGATCATCGGGACGACCGTGTAGAGCACCTCGATCGGCAGGTTGTAACGCACCTGCCGAGGCAGCTCGTCGCCGCGGCGCCGGAACGCCAGCGCGCTGACGAGGATCAGGCCGATCACGAAGACACCGACGAACCCCGCCGTGATCATCGACCCGCGCCACACACCGAGCACGCGGTCGCCCTGGTCGGTGATCGGGCTGGGCCAGCCGCCGCGCGACCACTTGCCGTCGCAGCCGGTCGTCAGGACAGCGAGGGCGAACAGGCCGGCGAGGCGGAAGGCAATGCGCCGACTGCGCGGAGCACGCTGTTTCTTCGCGCGCGGAGCACGCTGTCCTTCCGCGCGCGGAGCACGACGTCGAGGTCCGGCGGGCACGGCCGAAACCCTAACGCAGCGTCCGTGCTCGGATTGCCGCAGGCCCGGGCTACCGTGCGGGCGTGTCCGGGTACTTCGATGCGGCCACGGCAGCCCCGCTGCACCCCACGGCGCGCGCCGCACTTCAGGCCGCGCTGGCGGACGGCTGGGCCGACCCGGACCGGCTCTACCGCGAGGGCCGGCGCGCCCGGATGCTGCTCGACGGAGCACGCGAGGCGGTGGCCACCGTCCTCGGCGCCCGGCCCGACGAGGTGTCCTTCACCTCCTCCGGTACGACGGCCGCGCACCTCGCCGTCCTGGGCGGGTTGGCCGGCCGGCGGCGGTCCGGACCACACCTCGTCGTCAGCGCGGTCGAGCACTCGGCCGTGCTCGCAGCGGCTCGTGCACACGGGGACGACGGCGGCGCCGTCACCACCGTGCCGGTGGACCACTTCGGCCGGGTCGACCCAGCGGGTTACCGGGCGGCGCTGGACCCGGACAGCCCCCTCGGTGCCGCGACCGCACTCGCGTCGCTGCAGTCGGCCAACCACGAGGTCGGCACGATCCAGCCGGTCGAGGAGGTGGCCGAGCTCTGCCGCGAGCGCGGGGTCCCGCTGTACGTCGACGCCGCCCAGTCGATCGGCCGCACGCCGCTGCCCCGCGGCTGGGACCTGCTCACCGCCAGCGCCCGCAAGTGGGGCGGGCCGGCCGGTGTCGGCGTGCTCGTCGTACGGACCG
>JAVEEE010000324.1 GCA_030840615.1 Frankiaceae bacterium
GCGCCCACACGTCCTCGAGCCGGAAGCTCCGCGCGATCTCGTGGATTCGCCAGGGCTGCGAGGTGTGCGCCGAGGTCGGAAGGCTGCGCTTCATCACTTCACTGCCCACAGCGCGTCACTGGCCACAGCGCGGCGTAGTAGTGGCGGCATACGTAGGCGGCGACGGCGCTACGGCGCCTGACATGCGGCTGGAGGCGACGCATCGGTTGGTCTTCTCCGTCACGTCGCGCGTTCCTGCCGGCATAGCGGTGTAGCGTTCGACTACAAGCCGGCGCTGACGTCTAGTCCATGCGCCCTTCGGCCGGATCGCTTTGAGTGACGGCCGCTTCACTCAGCAGGCTCTCTCCCAGCGGTCATGTGGGGTGGGCTGTGGTCACGTTCACGCAAGCCGAGGGTGCCGCCGCGCCGGGCGTCGAACTGGCCGCGATCCTTGGGTTGACCCGCGACGCGGTCATCGGTACGACGCCGCTGGGCGTGATCAACAGCTGGAACCCGGATGCGGCAGAGCTGTACGGCTTTTCGGCTGAGGAGATAATCGGGCGGAGCTCGGACGTGCTCGTCGCGTCAAGCGGCCGTGACGCGGAAGCGGAGATCCTCCGTCGGGTCGTCCGCGGCAAGCCCGCTGAGTGCTACGAGGCGGAGCGGGTGGCCAAAGACGGGTCGGTCGTTCAGGTGTCGGTCAACCGCTCGGCGATCGTCGACACAGCTGCTGGCGTCGTCGGCGTGGTCACCCTGTCTCGCAGACTCGTTGCGGCACCCGTCAGGCGGGATCGGATTGACGGGACGCTCTCCGAGCGCAGGGTTCAGGCCGACCCGGACACGGATCTGCGGCAGGCTCAGTTGCAGCAGACGCAGCGGATGGAAGTCCTCGGCCGGCTTGCCGGTGGGGTTGCCCACGACTTCAACAACCTCCTCGCGGTGATCCTCAACTACGCCGCCTTCGTCTCCGAGGAGCTCACTGACGCAGGCGAGTCCGCCCCTGACTGGGACCGGCGGGAGCTGGCGCACCGGGACATCGAACAGATCCAGCGGGCCGCCGAACGCGCCGCCGACCTGACCCACCAACTGCTCGCGTTTGCCCGCCGAGAGGTGGTCCAGGCGCAGGTACTCAACCTCAATGAGGCGGTGAGCGAAGTTGAAGAACTGCTCCGCCGGACCCTCGGCGAGGACATGGAGCTGAGCATCAGCCTGCCCGACACCGCGTCGCGAATCCTCGCCGACCCGGGGCAGATCGAGCAGGTTCTGGTCAACCTCGCGATCAATGCCAGCGACGCGATGCCGGACGGCGGCACATTGCGCATTGACACCGCCGACGTCACCGTTGACGCCGAGTCTGTGGCCGGCGGATCACCGGCGCCCCCCGGGCGATATGTGCGGCTGCGGGTCAGCGACACCGGCTCTGGCATGTCCGACGACGTGATCAGTCACGCCTTCGAGCCCTTCTTCACGACCAAGGGGGGCGGCGGGGGGACGGGGCTTGGCCTGGCCACCGTCTACGGAATCGTCACCCAAGCCGAGGCGACCATCGGCATCCAGTCTGAGCCCGGTGTCGGTTCGACGTTCACCATCATGCTTCCAGTCACGGACGAGTCGGCCGCGACGATCGAGGAACCCACGGCGTACCAGCGTGCGCCGAAGGGGGAGACCGTTCTCGTCGTAGAGGACGAAGAGGCTCTGCGCGAGGTCACCGAACGGATCTTCACGCGCAACGGCTACCACGTGATCACTGCGGCGAACGGCGCCGAAGCGCTGGACCTCGTCGCCAGTTACGAGGGCGAGGTCCATCTGCTCGTCACCGACGTCGTCATGCCGCGGATGCTCGGGAAGGAAGTCGCCGACCGAGTCCGGATGCTCCGCCCGAACATTCAGGTGCTGTACATGTCCGGTTACGCCCAGCCGGTCCTGGCCTCCCAAGGTCGGCTCGAACCCGGCGTGATCCTGGTCGACAAACCGTTCTCTGAAGCCGCTCTGCTTGCGAAGGCCGGACAGGTCCTCAACGGCAACTTCCGGGGATTCAAAAATGTCCCTCGCTAGCGGGCTCCCTCGGCGCCGAGGCGAAACGATCCTGGTCGTCGACGACGAGGACGCCATTCGAGCCGTGGTCGTGCGCTCCTTGGAGCGGGAAGGTCTCGACGTGCGCGAGGCGTCTGACGGGTTCGCCGCCCTCGAGGCCATCGAGCAGGACCGGCCCGACGTACTGCTCCTCGACGTGGCAATGCCGGGGTTGAGTGGCCTCGAAGTCCTCGACCGCATCGGCCAGCGACCCGAGCTGACGTCGATGCCTGTCATCCTGCTCACCGGCAGAGCTACGCACGACGACCTCGTCACCGGTATGCGTCGCGGCGCCTACGACTTCCTGACGAAGCCGTTTCGACCGGCGGAGCTGACCGCCCGCGTGCGGGCAGCACTGCGCACCGTCGAGTTGGTGGGTCGACTCGAGCGCCGCAACGTCGAGCTCGACCGCTTCGCCGCGACCGCCGCGCACGACCTGAAGAGCCCTCTCACCATCATCCGCGGCGCGTCGCAGTTGCTCAGGACGCGTTGGGATCGCCTCTCTGAGGACCTCCGCACCGAGCAGTTCGCCTCGATCGGGCAGGCCGCCATCCGTGCCTCGCAGATGATCGACAATCTCCTCGAGCTCTCTCGCTTCGATGCGCACGGGGGTAGCTCCGCGGTCATTCCCGACCCTCGAGGAATCGCCGACGCCGTCGTGGCGGCCGCTCCGCTCCGCCCGGATGACGATGTCCAAGTCGACGGCACCTGGGCCCCGGTCACCGCCGCCGCCGCCGACCTGCAGTCAGCGTTGTCCAACCTCGTCGACAACGCCTGCCACTACGGTCGCAGCGCGGATGGCGTCTTGCACGCACGGATCACCAGTCGCGTCGACCCGACCGCTGTCGTCATCGAAGTCAGCGACGCCGGCCCCGGCATCGCCGACGCGGAACGCCCCAAGGTCTTCGACCCCTTCTACGCCCCGGCCGGCAGCCGCGACGTCAACCCCGCATCAAGTGGAGTCGGGCTGGCCATCGTCACCCGGGCCGCCGAACGCTGGGGTGGCTCGGCGGAGTGCGTGTCCGCACCTACCGGGACAACCTTCCGACTGACGTTGCCGCCCGTCACGGCAGAGCCCGGTGCAGCCGCCTGAGTTCTAGGTCGCGCGCGGATCGGCGTCACGGAACCCGTCACGGAACCTTGGGCGCGACTTTCGGGCAATGGGCCAGCATGTCGGTGCAGGAGCGGACGACGCCCGTCCGCGGATGGGTGAGGCGGTACTCGCTGTAGTAGTAGAACGACAGCGTGTTGACGATTGGAAGACCCGCTATGCGGTACGGGACGTTGCCCGCCATCGGGTCGGTCGGGTTCGCGGCCGCGGCGCTCGGATCAAAGACACCGGCCCCGATCGCCACTGTGCTCTTGGTGTTGCGGTCGGCGCTCGTGTCGTAGCGACCGAGATTCGTGAGCCGCGCGTAGGCCGACTGCGCGGTGTATGGGTCGGCGCCGCCGCGCAGGTAACGGTCGAACCAGGCGAGCGTGTAGTAGAACGCAAAGCGCTCCGACAGCTCGTTGGATGGCATCACCAGGTCGATGTAGGTGTAGGTGAGGTGCGTCCCGTTGCGGAACGAGACGAGCTCGGAGTCGACCCCCGCTCTCGACA
>JAVEEE010000350.1 GCA_030840615.1 Frankiaceae bacterium
CCTGCCAGTTCGAGGACGAGCAGACCGGCGGACACTGCCCGGCGCTCGTGTCGCACTTCACCGGCACGACGAAGAAGTGGTTCACGTTCACGAACGGCCCGCACATCGACTCGCTGTCACCGGCGACCTACAACCGGCTCTATGACTTCCTGAGCATCTATGTCGGGCATCAGTCGCCCAGCGTCTACGCGGCCCAGGTGCAGGCGGCGGCGCCGGTTGTCTACCAGGCCGCGCTCGGCGTACCGCAGGACGACGCGGTCACGCTGCCGCCGGACCCGATCCAGGCGCAACCGACGGTCGACGCGGCTCAGTCGGCGTTCGAAGCCCTTCCGTCGGTGCGGGTGCTGTTCGACAACGGCGCCGGCTCGAACCCAGGCGCGTCGAACAACGACGGCGACCCGTATCCCGGGTTCGAGCAGTCGTTCCCGTCGTTCCCGATCGCGGGGACCCGGGCGCAGCGGTGGTACCTGGGGCCGAACGGGACGCTCACCGACAAGGCGCCCGGCGCCAAGCGGATCGACTGGTACACCTCCGACGCGCACGCGTTGCCGCTGACCGACTACGGCCAGAACACCGGCACCGGCGGGCTGTGGGGCAACGCCTCGCAGTGGGACTGGAAGTGGAGCCAGAACCCCGCCGGCAAGGCGGTGTCCTACGTGACGGCACCGCTGAAGACCAACACGACCGTGATCGGTGCCGGTTCAGTGAGCCTCTGGGTCAAGTCGTCGACACCGGACGTCGACCTGCTGGCGACGATCAGCGAGGTCACCCCGGACGGGCACGAGACATTCGTGCAGAACGGCTGGATCCGCGCAAGCGAGCGCAAGCTGGCCACCGGAGCGGACAACATCTTCAAGAAGCAGAGCTCGGTGCTCGAGCCGGTCCTGAGCATGCTCGCCTCCGACGTGCAACCGATGCCGAGGGGCAGGTTCGTCAAGGTCGTCATCCCTCTCTACTACGAGGGCCACGCCTATCGTGCGGGGACCCGGATCCGCGTGACGATCGCGGCGCCCAACGGCACCCAGCCGATCTGGTCGTTCAGCGGCACGAGGCCGTCGAAGGGCACGGCGAAGGTGTCGATCGTGATGTCGCCGAAGAGGCCGTCGAGCCTGTTCCTGCCGGTCGTCCCGGGTGTCGACGTGACCAGCGGCCAGCCGCCGTGCCCGAGCCTGCGCAACGAGCCGTGCCGGACCTACGCGGCGCTCAAGAACCGGAGTTGAGTGCGACGCCTCAGCTCAGCGCCGCAGTGTTCGACCGGATAGACGCGAAGCTCGACCGGCACAGCTGACGCTCAGCGGCGCGGGCCGCCTGCTGCCTCAGCGGCGATGTCGTCGAGGGTGACCGACATCGTCCATCCCAGTCGCCTTGCCCGGAACGGCTCTCATCGTCCGCTCATCAGAGTGTTTCTAAAATCGCGTGACCGACCGGCAGCCGGCAACGACCTCAACAAGGAGCCTTCGATGGCGAGGAACTTAGCCTATCTGGACGGGGGCACCGCGTCGATGATGTTGCAGGTGGTGGTCGGCGCGGTCGCCGCGGCGCTCGTCACGTTGAAGCTCTTCTGGAGGCGCGTCCTTGTCGCGCTTCGCCTACGGCGACCGGCTCCACCGGCGCGCCCGGGCTCTGGTCAAACGACAGAAGGCGAACAGCCGCGGGTCGACCACCCCTCTGCATGACTGTTTCAAGCGGCGAGGCCGACCACGGCTCGTTCCGCGACCCGCACAGCCGCGTGCTGACGAGGGACGGCGCCGTCCTGCGCGCCCTGTCGTCAGAAGGGCTCGCCGACTACCGCGCCCTTGTCGCGAGCGGACTGTCCACGGACCGACGCGTCGTCGGCACCACTCTCACCAATGCCGTCGTCGACGACGCACTACTGCCCGGCGGCGTGGCAGCCGTGCTGGAACACGACCGGGTTCCGTTCATCTCCTATCCCTTCGAGTGGACCTTCTCGATGCTGCGCGACGCCGCGCTGCTCCAACTCGACCTGATGGTCGCCGCGCTGGAGCAGGACCTCACGCTGAAGGACGCCTCGCCGTACAACGTGCAGTTCCGGGGGGCCGAGGCGCTGTTCATCGACGTGGGCTCCTTCGAGCAGCTTCGGGAGGAGGAGCTGTGGGTCGGCTACCGGCAGTTCTGCATGCTCTACCTGTATCCACTGCTCCTGCAGGCGGCGAAGGGCGCCAGGTTCCAGCCGTGGCTGCGTGGCTCGCTCGATGGCATCCGGCCGGGCGACATGCGCGCGATGTGCTCCCGGCGGGATGCATTCCGCCGGGGCTTTCCCACGCACGTGTTCCTTTACGCCCGCCTCGACCGTCGCACCGGCCTCGACCACCCGCGGATTGCGGGTCGGCTGCGGCGGCCCGGCCTGGGCAAGCAGATCATCACGGCCAACCTCAGGAAGATGCGGCGGTTGGTCAGCCGCCTGCACTGGGATCCGCCGCGGGGCGTGTGGACGTCCTACGGCGCGGAGAACAGCTACACGGACGCGGATGCCAGCCGCAAGGACGAGTTCGTGAAGGCGGCGTGCACCGAACGCCGACCAAGGCTGGTCTGGGACGTCGGTTGCAACACCGGCCGACACTCACGCATCGCCGCGGACGTGGCCGCCCATGTCGTCGCATTCGACTCTGACCACGGGTCGGTCGAGCTGCTCTACCGCGAGCTGCGCACAGTCGCAGACGGACGGATCCTGCCGTTGGTCATCGACGCAGCCGATCCGTCGCCGGGCCTGGGCTGGCGGAACCGTGAGCGCGCGACGCTGATCGAGCGCGGCCGGCCCGACCTGGTGCTGGCGCTGGCCGTCGTCCATCACCTCGCGATCACCAACAACGTGCCGCTGCGGGAGGTCGTGCGCTGGCTCGCCGACCTCGGCGGCGCGGTCGTCGTCGAGTTTCCGACCCGGGAGGACCCGATGGTGCAGCAGATGCTGAGAGGCAAGCGGGACGGCCTCCACGGCGACTATGACCGCGGCTGCTTCGAGCGCTGGTTGGGCGAGAGCTTCGACGTGCGACGGCAGGTGGAGCTCGCATCAGGCACCCGAGTGCTGTACGACGCCACGCCTCGCCGCCAAAGAGGGGCCGACTTGTGAGTCGGGCGCTTCGAGTCGCGCTCGGCGCATTGACGGTTCTGTTGCTGGCCGAGTTCCCGCTGCTCTCGCTCTTCACCCAGAACCAGAGCGAGGTCGAGCTCAGCCTGCTCTGGCCACCGATTCTCTGGACCGGGCTCGGCGTCCTCGCGTTCTACGCCGTTCTCGCGGCGGTGATGCGATCCCCAGCACGAGCCTGCGGACTCGCGTCTCTGATCGTCGTGTCGTTCTTCTACTACGGGACGTTCTTCGGCGATCGCTCCCGCTGGTGGCTGGTGCCGTGGCTGGGGGTGTTCGTCGTGCTGGCCTTCCTGGTCGCGCGCAGTCGGCGGGAGCTCACACCACTCGTCGCAGTGCTGGCCGTCATGGGGCTGGTGCTCGTTGTCCCGCAGGCCGTTCGGCTAGGTCGCTACGACTCGCAGCATCCGGGTCTGTCCGCTCGGGATCCGCGACTATGGCCGACGGCGTTGGCCGCGCTTCCGGCGACTGCAAGCACGACGTCACGGCCGGACATCTACGTGATCGTGCCCGACGACTACGCCCGTGCGGACGTGCTGGCGAAGTACTTCCACTACGACGACTCCGCGTTCCAGCAGGAGCTTCGCAACCGAGGCTTCATCGTGTCGGCCGGCACGCGCAGCCCCTACTCGGACAGCGAGTCCAACATCGCAGCGCTGGTCAACATGGACTACCTCAGCCGATTCCCAGCCGTTCTCGGCGCGAAGTCCGAGGACGTACGACCGGTGAAGCGAGTGATCGAGGACAACCGGGCGGCCCGATTGCTGGCGACGATCGGCTACCGCTACGTCCACATCGACACCGACGAGGTCACCTTCGCGGGCGGCAACCCCGACATCTCACCGTTCGCGCCGCCCGACAGCTTCGACAATCTGTGGCTGCACAAGAGCGTTCTCGGCTCATTCGGCGGACCGCTCGGCTTCAACCAGGCCGGCATGGACGCGAGGTTCCGCGACAGCATCCGATCCGAGTTCGCCCCGTTGGGCAACGTGCCCACAGGAGGGCAGCCCAACTTTGTCGTCTTTCACACCCTGCTGCCGCACGACCCTTACCTCTACGGCAGCCACGGGCAATCCGTCACGTTCCACCGCACCACCGACGAGTCGCTGTCATCGCCCTCCGGCCGGGCCGCATATCTCCAGCAGTTGCTCTATCTCAACCAGCTGATGCTGGCCACGATCGACCGAATCACAGCCGCTCACACCGGCACCCCTGCGGTGATTCTCATCCAGTCGGACGAGGGTTTCGAGTCCGCCGACGGCGAGTTCGGCGCAGCCGCGGCTCTCGACATGCGCGTCAAGGGACTTACCGCCCTCTTATTGCCGGGGCACGCGGGTGCCGGACTGCCCGACCCCCCGAACAGCGTGAACGACCTGCGGTTTGTGCTGAACCAAGTCTTCGGCAGCAACTACCCCATGTTGCCGACGGCCAGCTATCCCGAGGGGGACTACCCATACCAGTTCGAGCCGATGAAGGTCCCCTAGTCCAGCTACTGGCGGCTTCTCCTCGCCCAGCCAGAACCGACCTTCAGCAACGCTGACGGGACACCTTCTAACCTGTGCGCGTGCATGTGCCCGGGCCGCAATGCGGCAGCCGATGACATTGGCCGAGCGGCGTCCGCTTCCCGACCTCGGGCTATCACTGCCGGTGCTGGCCGCCCCGATGGCCGGTGGCCCGACGGCGCCCGCGCTCGTGATCGCCGCCGCGCGGGCCGGCGGGCTCGGGTTCCTCGCCGCCGGCTACAAGAGCGCCGAGGATCTGGCGGAGCAGATCGACGCGGTCGCGGCGCAGACCTCGACGTACGGCGTCAATGTGTTCGCTCCCCATCCGGTGCCGGTGGACCGCACCTCCTACGACCGTTTCCGCGCATTGCTGCAGGCCGAGGCCGAGCGGCTGGGCGTCTCACTGCCCGCGCAGCCGAGTGACGACGACGACGCGTGGCGGGACAAGATCGACCTGCTCGTCGCCAG
>JAVEEE010000407.1 GCA_030840615.1 Frankiaceae bacterium
TCGCGCCTCATGTCGAGCAGCGCCTGGGCCCGGTCGACGCTGTCATCGCCGATCCGGCCTGCGCTCTGCTGCTGGAGCAGGTGTTCGCGCCCGACCTGCGCCGACGCGGCCACGGCGGCGTCGTCACACTTGCCGTCGGTGCGGAGCCGGCCGATGTGCTCAGGCTGCTGAGCGACATGCTGTGAGCAACGCCCGCTCGATCTCCTCACGGCGTTGCACGTCCTCGACGAGACCGCCGTCGCTGTCGACGACGTAGAAAGCGTCGACCACCTCCGCGCCCAACGTGCTCATGCGCGCGGCGCGCACGTCGAGCCGGGCGTCCGCGAGTGCCCGCGTGAGGCGGTGCAGCAGACCCACGGCGTCGTGAGCACGGACCTCGACGACGCTGGCGACGTCGGACGCGCCGTCAACCCAGAGAACGAGCGGCGGTACGACGTGCGCGACCTCGCCGGCGTAGGCACGTTCGCGTTCGGCCAGCCGCGCGGCGAGTGGCAGGGCATCGTCGTAGGCACGGCGCACGTCCGCACGGAGCAGGTCCCAGTCAGGTGCCGAGCCGAACCGCGGAGTCACGTCGAACACGGTGACGGCCATCGGTCCGTGCGCGGTTGCCGTCGCGGCGCGAATCGTCAGCCGGTGCAGAGCGAGGACTCCGGCCCACCGCCAGAGCAGACCGGGGCGGTCCGGTGCGACCACGGTCACCTGGTCGTCGACGACGTCCACCGCGAGCTCGCCCGCCTCCGCGAGGGCTCGTTGCCGTTCGTCCAGCTGATCAGCAGGTGGCGGCGGCTCTCCCTGCAACGCCGCGGCGGTGCGGGCAACGAGGTCGGCGACCAGCCCCGCCTTCCAGTCACCCCACGCGGCCGGTCCGGTCGCGAGCGCATCGGCAACGGTGAGTGCGTGCAGCAGGTCCAGGGTCGCGCGGTCGCCGACCACGTCAGCGACCGCGCGCACGGTTGCGGGATCGTCGAGATCCCGACGGGTCGCGCTCTCGGGCAGGAGAAGGTGATTGCGGACCAGCGTGACGAGCACCTCGACGTCGCGAGCACCAACGCCGAGCCGCGTCGCGATCTGCGGTAGGACGGCGACGCCGGCATCGGTGTGATCGCCCGGCCATCCCTTGCCGATGTCGTGCAACAGCGCGCCCAGCAGCAGAAGGTCCGGTCGCGAGACCTTCCTGGTGAGATCCGCTGCCTGCACCGCGGCCTCGATGAGATGGCGGTCGACGGTGAAACGGTGCACGGCGTTGCGCTGAGGCTTGCAACGGACCCGCTCCCACTCCGGCAACAGTCGACCGAGGATGCCCGCCTGGTCCAGGGCTTCGATGACCGGCACCAGGCCGGGACCGGCGCCGAGCAACGCGACCAGCGCGTCGAGTGCGTGGCGTGGCCAGGGTTCGGGCAGCGGCGCCGACTCGTTGGCGAGCCGGTCCAGTGCGTGCGGTGCGATCGGCAGCTCGGCCTGTGCCGCGGCCGCAGCGACGCGAAGCACGAGTGCGGGCTCGCGCGCCGGATGGGCGTCGCGGGCGAGCACGACCTCACCGGCCTGCTCGACGACACCGTCGGCCAGTGGCCGGCGCTGGGGTTCCTTGCCGGACCGCCAGCGCCGTGCCGGACGCAGCGCTGCCTCCACCCGCCGCCAGGTCTCGTCTGCGGCATAGGCGATCGTGCGGCCGGCCGCATAGACGTCGCGCATGAGGTCGTCTGCGTCGGCGTAGCCGAGTCGGAGCGCGACCGGTTGTTGTTCCTGCAGCACGAGCCGATCGGTTGGACGGGCGAGGACGCGGTGCAGCTCGCCGCGGACGTCGAGCAGGCGATCGGCCGCCGCACGCACCCGCTCCGCCGGTGCGTCCGTGACCCAAGCCGCCGCGGCCGCGGTCATCGCATGCACGTCCCGAAGTCCCCCGCGTGCTTCCTTCAGGTCGGGCTCCAGCAGGAACGCGAGCTCGCCTTGGCGCCGGGCCCGTGACTCGCCCGCCGCACGCAGCTCGGGCAGCCGGCGACGGGCGTCACGTCGCCACGCCCCGAGGACGGCGATCCGCAACTGCTCGGTGAGTGCCGGGTCGCCGGCTACATGACGCGCATCGAGCAGACCGAGGGCAGCTTTGAGATCGTCGCGCGCAACAGCGAGTGCCTCTGCGAGAGTGCGAACGGAGTGGTCGAGGCCGACGCCGGCGTCCCAGATGGGATACCAGAGACCGTCGGCGATCGTCTTCACGTCGTGGCGGCCGTTGTGCACGAGCACGAGGTCGAGGTCACTGCCCGGCGCGGGCTCCCGCCGGCCATAACCTCCGACCGCCACCAATGCGACGCCGTCCACTGCAGCGAGCCGCTCGGTGAGCCAGCCGTCGACAACGCCGCACAGCGCAGCGCGCAGCGCAGCGCCGGTCAGGTCGCTGTCGAGCACGCGCTGGCGATCGGCGCGAAGCGCGTCAGAGTGCGTCGGGTCCACGCTCGCCCGTACGGATGCGGACGAGGTCATCGACCGACGTCGTCCAGACCTTGCCGTCGCCGATCTGTCCGGTGCGCGCGGCCGCGACGATCGCGTCGACGACCGACGTAACGTCAGCGTCGTCCACGACGAGCTCGACCCTGACCTTGGGCACGAAGTCCACGACGTATTCAGCCCCGCGGTAGACCTCGGTGTGACCTCGCTGCCGGCCGTGCCCCTGGACCTCCGAGATCGTCATGCCCGCGGCTCCTGCCGTGTGCAGCGCCTCTTTGACGTCGTCGAGCTTGAACGGCTTGATCACCGCGGTCACAAGCTTCACTGGGTCTCCTTCATCGGGGACACCCTCTCAGTAGCCACTGCGGCCCCCGCGCACGTTGCCGAAGTCATACGCCGACTCCGCGTGCACCGCCGTATCGAGGCCCTCGATCTCGACCGCCTCGTCGACCCGCAAACCGATGGTGCGCTGCACAACCTGCGCGACCGCCCAGGTCAGGCAGAACGCCCAGACGATCGTGACCAGCACCGCGAGTGCCTGCACTCCGAGCAGGTATGGTCCCGCGCCCGTCACGAGACCTTGGTGGGCGATGCCGCCGTTGACCGCGCGGGTCGCGAACACGCCGACCAGCAGCGTTCCGACGAGCCCGCACGCACCATGCACGCCGACGACATCGAGTGAGTCGTCGTAGCCGAGCCGGAACTTCGCGCTCACCGCGAGCACCCCGACAACGCCGCCGAGAAGTCCGATGAGGATCGCGGCCATGCTGTTGACGAAGCCGCACGCCGGCGTGATGGCAACGAGCCCCGAGACAGCGCCCGAGGCTGCGCCAAGCGTGGTGCCATGTCCGGTGCGCCACTTCTCGACGACGACCCAGCCGATCAGCCCGGCACAAGCCGCGAGCTGAGTGTCGATCAGTGCCTGTGCGGCGAGGGCGTTGGACGCCAACGCCGATCCGGCGTTGAAGCCGAACCAGCCGAACCACAAGATCCCCGCCCCGACGACGCTCAGCGGCAGTGAATGCGGCGCCATGGCCTCTCGAGGCCAGCCGCGCCGCCTTCCCAGCACCAGCGCGAGTGCCAGCGCGGACGCTCCACTGTCGACCTCGACGACGTTGCCGCCGGCAAAGTCGAGCACGCCGCGCTGGGCCAGCCAACCACTCGGCGCGAACACCCAGTGGGCGATGGGGGCGTAGACCACCAGCGTCCACAACGCTGCGAAGGTGAGAAAGCCGCCGAACCGCATTCGATCGGCCCCCGCCCCGGTCAGCAGTGCCGCGGTGATGACGGCGAACATCATCTGGAAGGCCGCAAATGCGAGCGGCGGGATGCTGAGGTCGAAGCCCGGCACGGCCTGCTCGGGATGGGCGAGCCCGGCCAGGCGCAAGGTGCCGATCAGCCCGCCGCCGGCGTCGGGCCCGAAGGCGAGCGAGTAGGCGGCGACGGCCCAGACGATGCTGACAACGGCGATCGTGGCGAAGTTCTGGACCATCATCGCCAGGACGTTCTTGCTGCGCACCATGCCGCCGTAGAACAGCGCCAGCCCTGGTGTCATGAAGAGCACCAGGGCTGCGCTGCCGAGCACCCAAGCGGTATCGCCGGGGTCTAGATTCACGCGCGGAGCATAGGGCCCCGCGCGACTCAGATCGCGTCCGGGCCACGCTCCCCGGTCCGCACCCTCACGAGTTCCTCGACGACGGTCGTCCAGACCTTCCCGTCGCCGATCTGGCCGGTCGACGCAGCCTTGACGATGACGTC
>JAVEEE010000421.1 GCA_030840615.1 Frankiaceae bacterium
GACACCCTGGACCGCGACCTCGTCGACTGGGTCTACGCCGAGGCGGCACCCAACGCCGAGATGCTCGCAGCGTCCGGGCTGTTCGACCCGCCGGTCGACGTTCCCGCCGACGCCGACGCGCAGACGAAGACGCTCGCGCTGTTCGGCCGCAGGGCCTAGGGCAGGCCCGGGGCGGGCACCGGGTAGCTCACCAGCTGGCCGTTGGCCAGCGCGGCGGCGACCTGCGTCGCGCGGGTGCCGGCCATGACGCCGAGACCGGTGCGCAAGGAGGCGTCGACGTAGATGTGCGTGTTGATGCCGGCCGCCTCCATCGTCGAGGCGAGGTCGCCGGTGACAGCGTTTGACCCGGAACCCGAGTCGCCGGGTGTGATGGCGCCGAAGAAGGCGAAGTAGGTCGGCCGCCACGTGATCGCGACGCCGGAGCGCGGCGTGCCGCCTGCGCCGATGCCCGCGCCGTGACCGTAGTGCACGATCTGCTGCACCAGCAGCGGGTCGGTGCTCGCGGACAGCTTCGGCGAGAACGCGCCCTTCGGGGTGAGCAGCTGGGCGCCGGCGACGTCGCCGGTCCGGGTGTAGATGCCGCGCGGTCCGCCCCAGACGGCCATCGTCGGTGTGACGAGCTTCTGGTACGCCGGGTCGACGCCGATCAACGCCCAGTCCTTGCCGATGCCGGCGTCACCGGTCGAGCGTGTGTACTTGCCGAAGTCGAGCAGGACGACACCGGTCGCGTCGGCACGGTTGCCGGCTGCCGCGATGACGGTGCCGACGTCGCCGGTCTTGCCGCAGTGACCGGCGGTCGACACGGAGTAGGACCCGGGGGCGCCGTAGACGTGCGCCATCGAGCACCAGCCGATCTCGTTGTCGGTCACGGTGAGCAACCACGCGCCGGGCCGGATGCCGAAGTAGCCGGCGCCCGCGAAGCTCGCCGCGGTCGGCAGCGCCACCTGCTGCATGTGTCCGTCCGGAGTGACAAGTGTCGGCTTCGAGAAACGGTGACCGAGCAGGAACCGCTTCGACGGCAGCCCCATCAGCTTGAGGTCGCGGTCACCGAGCATCATCTTCATCGGTGCCCAGGTGCCCTGCTTGTTGGTGCGGAGGAGCTGGTCGACGAAGTGCGTGCGCAGCGCGTCCATCGCCGGCTGGGCGACGCGGTACTCGCTGAGTCGCCACGCGCCTGCCGGCGCCGAGGTCGTCGCCACCGCTCCCGTGGTCGCGGCCGCCACGCCGAGCAGGGCGAGCGGAAGGAAGACGCGCAGGCGCTGGGCAGACATGGTCCGACCTCCGGGGCAGACAGGTTGACCCAGCCCTACCCGGAAATTCCGGTTTGTCACGTTTCAGTAAGAGCTCAGTTGCGGGCGGATCTGATGTGCACGTTCTGCAGGACCCCGACGGCGAGCATCGAGGCGAACATCGACGAACCGCCATAAGAGACGAAAGGCAGCGGCAGGCCCGTCACCGGCATGATGCCCACCGTCATCCCGATGTTCTCGAAGGCTTGGAAACCGAACCAGCACACGACGCCGACCGCCACGAGCATGCCGAACGCGTCCTCGGCTCGTGACGCGATGGAGATGCCCCGCCACAGCACCACGCCGAGCAGCAGCACGATCAACCCCGAGCCGACGAGCCCGAGCTCCTCCCCCGCGACCGTGAACACGAAGTCGGTCTCCTGCTCGGGCACGAACTGACCGTTGGTCTGCGTGCCGTGGAACAGCCCCTTGCCGAACAGTCCACCCGAGCCGATCGCGATGCGAGCCTGGTGGGTGTTGTAGCCGGAGCCCTGCGTGTCGGCGTGCGGGTTGGTGAAGTTGGTGAACCGGTCGATCTGGTACTGCTTCAGCAGATGCAGGTGCATCACCACGATGACGCCGACCGCCGCGACGACCAGCATGCCGATGACCCATCGGCTCGACACACCGCTGATCGCGATGACACCGAACACGACGAACGCCACCACCATGACCGTGCCGACGTCGGGCTGCTTGAGGATGAGAAGGATCGGTACGGCGGCCGCCGCGAAGGTCAGCCACACGTCGCGTCCGTCCGGTGACACCTCCCCGTCGCGGCGTTCGCCGAGCAGCATCGCCGCGATGACGATGAGTGCGATCTTCGCGAACTCCGAAGGCTGCACCTCGAACCCCGGCCCGATCTTGATCCATGAATGCGAGCCGTTGACGGTGACGCCGTGCACGAGCACGGCGATGAGGCCTGCGAGTGACGCCAGGTAGACGACCGGTGCGTAAGCCCGGATCGTGCGGTAGTCGACGATCGCAGCGATGCCGCCCAGCCCCACGCCGAGACCGATGTTGAACAAGTCGCGCTTGAGGTCGGCATTGGGGTCATTTCCGAGCGCCACGTTGTGCGGTTTGGTCGCGCCCCACACGAGCAGAGCACCGAGCGCGCACAATGCCGCCACCGCCAACATGAGAATCCAGTCGATCCGTCGTAACGGCGACTCACGGTCGAGCGCGCGCTCGCGTAGCGACTCGCGGCGCCGGACCGAGTAGGGGGCGCCGCGGGGCGTCGTCCAGTCGGTCACAACAGACCCGTCCAGAACTGCTTGCTGGAGAAACGCACCGCCAGCGCCGGCGGCAGCGCGAGGTTCGCCGGAGAGCTCGGCTGGGTGCCGCTCGGTGCTGCCGCCGTGACGCGACCGGCCGCAGTGTTGCCGGGTCGCGGCAGCGCTGCCGGTGGCCGTCCGTCGGGGAATGCCGCCTTCGCGCCTTCCACCCCGAACACGGTGTCCCACACCTTGCGCACGGCGGGCGCCGCGACGACGCCACCGACGCCGCCCTTGTCGACCATGATCACGGTGACGAAGCGCGGCTCGGGGTCGCTGGCGAGGCCGGCGAACGAGGCGAACCAGGCCGTCGTGTAGGTGGCGCTGGTGCCGACCTCAGCGGTTCCGGTCTTGCCACCGACCCGGACCTTGCCCTGAGGGAATCCGGCGAATGCGGTCGCGCCCGTGCCCGTCACCGGCACCTGGTACATCGCTGAGCGGATGTAGTCGAGATCCGCCTGGCTGATCGGCAGGTGCCCACGCACCGGCGCCTTGAGCCGCTTGATGACGCGTCCGGACGGGCTGACGATCGCCTTGCCGACGCGGGGCTCGAAGACGGTGCCGCCGTTGGCCAGCGCCGCGTAGGCGGTCGCCAGCTGCAGTGGCGACACGAGGACGGTTCCCTGGCCGATGTCCTCGTTGAGCTGGTCACCGGGATTGAACCGCCAGCCGTCGGTGCAGTACTCCTGGTCGTAGGCCTTGAGGATGTCACCCGGTTGGCGGCGCTTCGCCCCGAGGCAGTAGTCACGCTTTGTCTGCTTCCAGCGCAGCATCTGGTTGTGCCGATCGGCGATGTGGCCCGGCGTCGCGTTGGGCAGGTCGACACCCGACGGCTGGCCGAGGCCGAAGGCTCGCGCCATGTGCTGCACGCCCTCGACCGGCTTCTTGTGCGCGTTGACGAGGTTGTTGTCGCGGACCCAGTCCTGGTAGGCGAGCCGGTAGTAAACGGTGTCGCAGGACTTCACGATCGTCGTACGCAGGTCGATCGCACCGAGGGCCTCACCCTCGAAGTTGCGGAACGAGCTGTTGCCGATCGAGTAGGACGGGGTGCAGTCGTAG
>JAVEEE010000435.1 GCA_030840615.1 Frankiaceae bacterium
CCGGCCGCGAGACCGGCGCGCCCGCCCCGGAGAAGCACCGCGGACCGGTCACGCTTCGGCGCAGCCAGGCGATCGAGGGAAGCACGACGGACCAGCGGCTGCTCGACCACCGCGGCCCGTCCGACTGGGTGCACACGGACCCCTGGCGAGTGCTGCGCATCCAGTCAGAGTTCGTCGAGGGCTTCGGTCTGCTGGCCGAGCTGCCCAAGGCCGTGAGCGTGTTCGGCTCGGCGCGCACCCGCTCGGACAGTCCCGACTACGCGGCTGCGGAGCGCCTCGGTGCCGCGCTCGCTCGTGCGGGCTACGCCGTCATCACCGGTGGCGGTCCGGGGCTCATGGAAGCGGTCAACAAGGGCACGAGTGACGCCGGCGGCGTGTCGGTCGGTCTGGGCATCGAGCTGCCGTTCGAGCAAGGCATCAACGACTGGGTCGACATCGGGATCAACTTCCGCTACTTCTTCGCGCGCAAGACGATGTTCGTCAAGTACGCGCAGGCCTTCGTCGTCATGCCGGGCGGGTTCGGCACCATGGACGAGCTGTTCGAGGCGTTGACACTCGTGCAGACCGGCAAGGTGACGTCGTTCCCGGTCGTGCTCTATGGCACCGCCTACTGGCAGGGACTGATCGACTGGCTGCGAACGACGATGCAGTCGGAGGGCAAGGTCAACGCCGCTGACGTCGACCTGTTGCAGCTGAGCGACGACGTTGACGAGGTCGTCGACATCATCCGCGCGTCGGAGCGTCCGTGACGGCGGTCAGGTGACGGTGTCGCACTGATGGCCGTCATCTGTGTGTTCTGCGCGTCGAGTGAGCGCATCTCTTCGCACTACATCGACCTCGCCGCCGCTGTCGGCACCGAGCTCGCGCGACGCGGGCACACGTTGGTCAGCGGCGGCGGCAGCGTGTCGTGCATGGGAGCGGTTGCCCGAGCCGCCCGCGCGGGCGGCGCCCGAACCGTGGGCGTGATCCCCGAAGGGTTGCTCGCCTGGGAGGTCGCCGATGAGGCGGCCGACGAGCTCGTCGTCACGCCGAACATGCGCATCCGCAAGGGCGAGATGGACCGTCGCGCCGAGGCTTTCCTGACGTTGCCCGGCGGGCTCGGGACGCTGGAAGAGCTCCTCGAGATCTGGGTCGCCCGCACCTTGCGGATGCACGACAAGCCGCTTGTCGTGCTCGATCCCGACGGCGTGTTCGCGCCGTTGCGGCGCCAGGTCGACGATCTTGTCGAGCTCGGCTTCGCCCGGCCGTCGGTGCACGACGCGCTGGCATGGGCGACCGGCGTCGGCGAAGCCTTCGACCTTCTCGAGCGGCATCCTTCGTTGCTGCCGCCCGCTGCCGAAGAGGTGCTGGAGGCCGAGCCCTGAGCCCGGTCAGGCCAGCCCGCGCCGCGTCGCGGCCGGCGGCCGGTCGCCCTTGATGGCGGCGACCATGTCGAGGGTCTCCCGGGTCTCCTGCACGTTGTGCGCACGAAACACCTTGGCGCCCAGCCACGCGGACACGGCGGTCGTGGCCAAGGTGCCGGTCAGCCGATCAGGCACGGCCCGGTCGAGGGTCTCGCCGACGAAGTCCTTGTTCGACAGCGACACGAGGACGGGCCAGCCGGTGGCGACGAGCTCGGTCAGCCGGCGGGTCACCTCCAGCGAGTGCCAGGTGTTCTTGCCGAAGTCGTGTCCGGGGTCGATCAGCACCGACTCTGCGGCGACACCGGCCGCCACGGCTTGATCAGCGAGAGCAATGGTGGTCGCCACGACGTCGGCCACGACGTCGTCGTAGGCCACGCGGTGCGGCCGAGTCCGCGGCGCGGCCCTGCCGACGTGTGTGCAGACGATCGCCGCTCCGGCCGCGGCGGCCACCCCCGCGAGCTCGGGGTCGACGCCGCCCCAGGCGTCGTTCACGACGTCCGCGCCTTCGGCGAGGCACACGCGGGCAACGTCGGCCCGCCACGTGTCGACGCTCAGCACCAGGTCGGGGTGGGCCGCGCGCACCGCGACCACGAATGGCGCGACGCGACGGATCTCCTCGGTGGCGTCGACGTCGTCGCCGGGTCCAGCCTTGACTCCGCCGATGTCGACGAGGTCGGCGCCGGCAGCTATCGCGCGATCGACCGCTGCCAGCGCGGCCTCGTCGGCGAAGGTGGCGCCTTTGTCGTAGAAGGAATCCGGCGTCCGGTTGATGATGGCCATGACGAGCAACGCGTCGTCGGCGTACGTCCGTCGTCCCAGTCGAAGCGGCATTCGTGACACGATGCCAGGCGTGTTCGTGGTGGAGGTGATCGTGGCTGCCGCCGTGTTGGTCGGGGTCGCCTTCGTGGTGTCGCGGGACCTCGCCGGGCTCGACGATGCGGGCACCGATGCCAAGGACATCGGGTTGCCTGCGGACCGCCCGATGCGCAGTGACGACCTGCCCCGGCTGCGCTTCCGCGCGGTGTCGGGCCTCCGGGGTGGCCTGCGGGGCTACCGCTTCGACGACGTCGATGCCGCGATGAGCCGCATCGAGGAGTCGATGCGCGCCGCGGAAGCCAAGGCCGACCAACGGGCCGCGGGGCGAGTGGTCCGACCGCCGGGCCAGCCCTCCGCGTGAGCGCGGCGACACCGGGGCCCGATGGCCGGCTGCGGTGCCCCTGGGCGCTTTCGGCGCCCGACTACCTCGACTACCACGACGAGGAGTGGGGGCGCCCGCTCGATGTGCAGGGTCCCGAGGCGGACCGCGCCCTGTTCGAGCGGCTGACCCTCGAAGCCTTCCAGTCCGGCCTGTCCTGGCTGATCATCCTGCGGAAACGACCCGCGTTCAGGCAGGCTTTCGACGGTTTCGAGATCAGCCGGGTGGCCGCCTTCGGTCCGAACGACGTCGAGCGGCTCCTCGGTGACGCCGGCATCGTCCGTAACCGGGCGAAGATCGAGGCGGCGGTGACCAACGCTCGCGCCGCCGCCGGCCTCGAGGAGGGGCTGGCCGCCCACGTCCGGAGCTTTGCACCAGCCGTCGCGGCGCCGGCGCCGGTGTCCCTCGCAGACCTGGCGAGCCAGACACCGCAGTCGCAGGCGCTGGCCCGCGACCTGCGCAAGCGGGGTTTCCGCTTCGTCGGGCCCACCACGCTCCACGCGCTGATGCAGGCGACCGGCATCGTGAACGACCATCTCGCCGGGTGCTGGCGGCGCTAGCGCTACGGAGCCGCTTCATCACGGTCGGTGAACGATTGCGGACTTTCTCCGTCGAAGGTGGCCCGTTCGGGTGATATTTCCGCCGGTCAATTCGGACTATTTTCCGTTCCGGGCGGAAAAAGTTGCCGCGCCGGGCCCACCTCGGGGCTCGAATACCGTAGAGATAGGTCGGAGGGCGACGCATCGGGTGCCCGACTCCGATCGACTCCTGGGAGCGTGCGTGACCGTCGAGTCCGCGAGCCCAGCCGGCCCGTGCCCGGACGGTGACCTCATCGTCCTGCCACCGCTGGAAGCCGACCCGTTGTTCATCGACGCCATTGATGAAGCCTTCCTCGGCGACGCACGGTCACTCTCGCCGCAGGCGCAGCCCGAGCGGCGGCTGGGTGGCGCTGGTGACTTCTCCAGCCTCTACATCCGCCACCGGTCCTCCTTCAGCCTCCACGCCCGCCGGTTCGTCAACGACAAGCGCGACATCGACGAGGTGGTGCAGGAGACCTTCTTGCGACTCTTCCTCGCGCTGCCGGAGATCGAGACGGAGCTGCAGGCACTCGCCTTCGGGCGTCGGGTGCTGACCAACCTGTGCATCGACCGGTACCGCGCCGACGGACGCCGCCCCCGGCTGGTCGATCTGGACGAGTCATGGGCGCTGGACATCACGGACGAGTCCTCCTACGACGACCCGGTGTTGCGCGCCGAGGACGCTGCCATCGTGCGCCAAGCGCTTGCACTCCTCTCCCCACTGCACCGAGCCGCGCTGGTCAAGCGGGAGATCGAGGAGAAGTCCCTTCCGACGATCGCCGATGAGCTGCGGGTGCCCGAGGAAAGCGTGAAGCACCTGCTCTTCCGGGCCCGCCGAGCCCTGCGCCGGCTCCTGGTCGGCAGCAGCGTGGACCCGGCCGTCGACCTGACGGTCGGCCAGGCGATGAGCGTGGGCACCCGCCGGCTCGCGCGGGCCTCGGCGACCGGGATGAAGTCCTTCCTCGTCATCCTCATCGGCCTGGTCGTCGGCATGCCGATGCTCCGGCACGGCTCCGCGGACGAGGTGGCCGGCGGCCAACCCGCCCCTGGATCTGTACGGTCGGCACCGCCCGCGGCCTCCGGCGCACACGGTGCGCGACCGCACCGGCACCGAGGCCCTGCCGCGGCGCCGGGGGTTCCCCGTCGTGCGGCTGGCGGGCAGACCGCCGTTCCCGATCCCGTCCGGCCGGGCGAGGCAGTGCGTCCGAGCACGGGTGCCGCTGTCCCTGACGTGGTGCACCAGCACCCGGTCCAACCCGGCCCGCCGACAGTGGTTCGTGACCATCACCCGGCGCCTGGCGACGGTGGATCCGGTCCGCCACCGCCGACGCAGCCCTTCACCGTGTCGGGTGCCTATGTGGGCGCTGCCCAGGTCGACGCGCAAACGAGCACGATCGGGTCCGACGGCGGGACCACGGCGGTGTCTGCACTTTCGGCGCGGACGTCCGACGGCGACCTCGTGATCAACCAGAGCCTCACCTTCGGCCCGCGGCTGGAGCCCGGGTCCGCGACCGTGAACCTCGCGGTGCCGGTGCCGACCGGCCAGGTCGGCTACCTCGTCGAGCAACCAGAGGTGACCGCGACGCCGCAAAGTGACGGATCGGTGCTGGTTGTGCTCACCGGATCCGCCGCTCTGATCGGATCCGTGAACGACGAGGCGACCGCGCTGACGGGGGTGACTGCCACGCTCCGGCTCAGCCACGAACTCGACCGCGTGCTCGCGGAAGACCTCGTGCTCCTGGTCGGTGACCAAGCGCCTCGCCCGGCCAACCCGCAGCCGGTTCTTCCGTGGTCACCTCCTGTAATCACAACTCCACCATCCGTCACGAACACGACATGAGTAGTGTTGGCGGCATTATCCAGGTGTTTGCTGCATAATTCGGGCAGAAGACGCCCGGCGGGGATAGAAAAGCCTTCCCCGGGACAACCGGCGGCAAGGTCCGTCGTCTAGAGAGGGGATGGGGTTCGTCCGTCAGGCGCCCCACGCACTGTGGGGTACAGCAGGACGTCGCACGCGCACCGCGCGAGTACGGCGAGCTAGGCGCCGAGAGCCACACCTGGTGACTTTGGGTCGGAACTCCAGAACGAAAGAAACGAAAGGAAGCTGATGGAACGAACGTCTAAGACGCTCAGTCGCGTCGGCGTCGCGATCATCGGAGCGGCAACGTTCCTCGCGACTCCCACGCTTGGCGTCATTAGCGCCAGTGCGGCTCCGGCCACACTGACCCCGATCTCGCCTTGGGACGGCAGCAGCGGCGGAAACATCTCCGCGCTGAATGACGGCACCAACTCGGCGATCCATCTCGAAGCAGAGCTCAACCAGGCCACCGCCGGTGACCCTGCGGCGACCGCCGTACGTTTCTCGTACTGCGTCGACGCCGCCAACGACGCCACCTGCGACGCCGCCCCGGTGATCATCGCCACCGACTCGACGTCGCCTTATGCGACCGAGTGGGCGCCGCCTGCGTCGATCGCGAACGGCACCAACGTCGAGATCATCTATGAGGCCCTTACCGGCAGCACAGTCCTCGACAGCGAGACCCGCCACTTCACCGTCGACAACACCAACTCGACGGTGCACATCACCAGCCCGGCTGACGGCGGCTCCATCGGCGTGTGGGACAACTCCAACCCCTCCAGCGCCGGCACGTTCATCGCCAAGGGCACGAACTCTTCGGACAACCCCGACGTGGCAGTGACCGCGTTCAACGGCGCCGGAGACGTCACCCAGGACGCGACCGCACACACGTGGAGCGCCATCGTCCCCGGCCCGGACATCACCCGGCCGGGCGCCAGCGAGATCGAGGCGACTGCCAACGGCACGGACTCGGACGAGGAGATCTGGGCGAACTTCTACACCCAGACGCTCTCGGCGAGCGGGTTCACCGTGACACCGGCCTCCCAGTCCGCCGCACTTTCGACGGTTCCGTCGGCGACCTCCGGTGACTACACGGTCACGGCACTCGACCAGAACGGCAGCCCCATCGCCGGGCTCGACGTGATCATCAACGCCTCGGGCACGATCGACAAGACCGCCGGTTCGGCAGGCTCGACGAGCGGCGACTGCGACACCACCGCGGAACTGTGTGCGCGCACCGACGCCAACGGGCAGGTGAAGTTCACGGACACGCTGACGACCGCAACCACGGACACGATCACCGTCCAGACGGATGAGGACAACGACGGGTCCTACAACTCAGCGGTCGACGAGCAGCGCACGGTCACGTTCACGGCTTACAACGCCACGCCGACCACGCTGACCACCACCGCACAGCCGAGCCAGGCCAACTACGCACCGGAGGAGTACACCGCCTCCAACCCCGGCGACACCGTCACGGTCGACAGCAATGGAAACCCGACCGGTGGCACCGGGACGCCGCGCGTTCACACGCACTTCGTGGACCAGAACGGCAACGCGCTCACCAACACGGTCATCGCCAACTTCAACTACGCGGTCGACCGGGTCCTGAACGACGGCACGACGGTCGGCTCCATCGCCGCCACGCCGTGCTCGGGCACAACCGCGGACGTTGTCGGTTCGTGCAAGACCGACGCGTTCGGCAACATCTACCTTCCGCACAACGCTGCGGACCCGCAGGGTGGGTCCGACACGTTCCGGGCCTGGATCGAGACTGACGGCGTCGGCGGCGAGAGTGCCGGCGACACCAAGGCGTCGAACCTGACGCTGAGCTTCGCCGGTCCGGTCATGGTCTGGGAGCCCTGCCAGCCGCGTCCCTCGGGCTGGTGCAACACGCAGGCTCCGATCAACACCGCCAAGACCTACACGGTCGACACCTCGGTCGGTGGCACTGCGCGCAACGGCGACACCATCACCTTCGACACCAACGGTTCGGGCATCCTGACGGTTGACCAGCCGGCCGGCACGATTCGCGACAGCGACTCGACCGCGCACTGTGTCTCAGGTACGGGCGGCGCGCCCAACGGCGCCTGCCAGATCACGGTGAACGACCCGAACGCCGAGTCTGTGGTCATCACGGCCACTGACACGTCGACCGGTGCAACCGCTCGACTGCACATCCAGTTCCGTTCGAACTCGTTGGCTTTCCGGCAGGCGGAGAACTACGACGTTGCAGTCGTCCGTCCGGTCGAGACCAACGTGCCGCAGTCATCGGGTTACGGATGCTTCACCGACGAGATCAACAGTGGGCGTCCGGGTGACGTCGTGATCGCGCAGTACCTGCTCGAGGACGTCAACGGCAACCGGTTGGCGAACATCACCGGAAGCGCCGCGCTCGATCACGGCTACTTCACGGACATCCCCGCGAGCTACGACACGTACGCGACGTGGAACTGCGACACCGTCGACTCGGGCTCGATCCCGTGGACGGATGTCACGCTCAACGGGACGCCAGGTCTGGGCACCAAGATCGGTGGCCAGTCCGGCAACGTAGCGCCGGCGAGCAATGGCACGACGCTGAACTTCCAGACCGACAACCACGGCGTGGTCACCATGGCCGTGAGCATCGGGCGGGACTCGGCGTTCGACCAGGACGGCAACGTCGTGGTCAGCCCGACCATGACCGTCGGCAACCAGACGTTCATGCTGTCGCCGCTCAACGCGGAATACGACTACCTCGACAACAACCACGGTCATGCCGACAACATCGGCGTGGGCCATGTCACCGCCGGCAACATCTTCGGTTCACCGCTCAGTCTCAACTTCACCTTCTCGACGAACGCCCAGGCCGTCAACAACGACGACGAGGGCTCCACCTGGAATGGTGGCGGCTACTACAACCCCTCGAACACCAACCCGTTGGTGTTCCGGGAGGTCAACCAGCAGTCGCTGACCGGCAACATCCCCACCTCGCAGACCCGCAGCATCGCTGCGTTGACGCGAGACTCGTTCGGCAACCTGACCCGGTCGGGTTCGAATGCTGTCGAGGTCGACACGAGCGGTGTCGGTGAGGTCGACCATGAGGGAGTCGGAGCTTCGGCTTTCATGACGTCGAGCTTCGTGCAGGACGTTCGTTCGATCACCATCGACAACGTCGATCCTGACAACGGGGACTGCACTCCGGTTGATCCTTGTGGCACGGCCGGGCATCAGGACGTGAACGGTTCTTGGGGCGTCCACACAGTGGACTACCAGCCCAACCCGGGCACGCCGCCGCCGGCCTTCGTACCGGTGCTCCACCAGCCGTCGTTCAACTGTGACGACCCGGTTGCGCAGCAGTGCGTCGACCCGATTGGGCCGGTCAGCATCGCGTCGCTCGACTGGTACATCCAGGCGATCAACACCGCGAACGGTGCGACCTACACCATCACTCACACCCCGTCCGGCAAGGTCTTCCTGGTCGGGACGACGGTGACGGAGAAGGTGACGGCCACGGACCAACACGGCCAGCCGATCGTCAACCTGTTCGTGACGTTCTACGGTTCCGGTCCTGGGCAGCAGGGTTGCAACGTGTCCTGTGCAAGCTCATCGACGGACAGCAACGGATCAGCCAGCTACACCTACGCCGGCAACGTTCAGGGCAACACCCAGATCACCGGCGTGGTGACACCTGGCAACGGCAGCAACAACGAGTTGGCTCGGATGGTCGACAAGGTGGGCTTCGACGGCTCGCCGACCATCCACGCTCCGCGGTCACGGCACCACGCGGGCCGGGTGCACGTCTTCGGTCAGACCCGACCGGGCGCC
>JAVEEE010000476.1 GCA_030840615.1 Frankiaceae bacterium
ATCCGGGCCGACGGCCTCGCGCTCGGCGGTGAGCAGTCAGGTCACGTGATCCTGGCGGACCACGCGACGACGGGAGACGGTCTGCTGACGGGCTTGCATCTGCTGGCGCGGGTGGCCGGGACGGGACGACCTCTCGCCGAGCTCGCTGCCGTGATGACGCGGCTGCCGCA
The DNA here is from genome assembly GCA_030840615.1 of Frankiaceae bacterium. Classification (GTDB taxonomy): domain Bacteria; phylum Actinomycetota; class Actinomycetes; order JAFAQI01; family JAFAQI01; genus JAFAQI01. Next base: position 171 of record JAVEEE010000476.1, read on the forward strand.
GGTGCTCGTCAATGTCAGGGTCGCGGACCGGGCGGCTTCGATGGCGGCCTTGCAACAGCTGGTCGCGGCGGCTGAGGCCGACCTCGGCGACGCCGGACGCGTGCTCGTGCGGCCCAGCGGCACGGAGCCGCTCGTGCGCGTCATGGTCGAGGCACCGACCGAGGAGCAGGCGCGCCAGGTCGCCGAGTCGCTCGCGGCGGCCATCAGTCCGTAGCCGTGTTCAAGCGGCCCCCTGAGGTTCGACACCTATCGTGTCCGGAGAGCGGCGAGCACAACTGGTTGATCTCGACGGGCCGTGTCGTCGTCGGGGACGTGTCCCCGGCCCAGTGGCCGACCAAGCCGTGGTGGTGGCGCACCGGTTGGGTCATCGTGACCTATCGAGTCGTGGGTGCGCTGGGGCGCCCGCAACGATCAGCGCAACCGGCTCGTGCGGGCGGGCGAGACGGTCTCCACCGCTTGAGGCACGGTCAAGTCGATCTTGCGTTGTTCCGACCTTCTGAGAATGACGATGACCGTTCTGCCCGGCGACACCGACACCGGTGGCGCGGCGCACGAGGCGCCCAAGCCTGCGCGCCGGCCTTCGCCGCGGTCGGCCCTGCTCGTCGGGGTAGTTGTTGCCGCGGTCGCCCTCGCGAGCTTCGGCGGCTGGAAGCTGCTGGACTCGGGCGACAGCGCGCCTGCCGCACCACCAACCCAGCACCGACCCGTGGCGCAGGCTCCCCAGCTCGTGCCGCTCGCCGCGCGCGGGCAGGTCACGAATGCCAAGGCCCGGTCGGTCGCAGCCCCGGTGTTCACGACGATGAGCACGGCGCTCGGTGGCTGGACGGCAAATGGCAACGTGCACGTCAAGCGTGACCACATCGGTGACGGGCTGCAGGGCGCCCAACGTCGCTGCTTCAACGGACCGCGCACCAGCGAGGTCGCTGTGACTTCGGGCAGCTACACCAGTCGCCCCTTCACCGCCTCGGGCGAGGTGGACATCTTCGCCTCTAACGGCGCTGCCGCCGCCGCGTTCCGTTCCATGACCCGCGGCTCTGCCATCGCCTGTCTGGGAAACACGATGCGCGTGGGTGCGGCAGGTGCGGTGGGCAGCCACCTGAGCCGCTCGCGGCTGTCAACGCTCAATGTGCATGGCCTGAAACACGCGTTCGGTCTGCGCCTGGTCGTCGGCTACGTGTCGAACGGCCACGAGGTGCCGATGCAGCTGGACACCCTGGCCACGGTTGTCGGCCGGACGCACATCGCCCTCACCGTCATCAGCATCGAGCAGTCGCTCGGCAAGGCAGCAGAGACGCGCGTCCTGCAGGCAATGGTGAAGCAGGTCGAGCAAACGTTGCGCTGACGGGCGTGCGGGGCTACGCGGGTACCCTCGGTGCATGTGCGGCATCGTCGGCTACGTCGGTGAGCAGCAGGCGCTCGACGTCGTAGTCGACGGGCTCCGCCGCCTGGAATACCGCGGCTACGACTCGGCCGGTGTCGCCGTGCTGGATGCGACCGGTCCGCGGCTGCAGATCGAACGCCGGGCCGGCAAGCTCGCCAACCTCGAAGCGGCCCTTGCGCAGGGCCGGCTCGCCGGCACGCTCGGCATCGGTCACACCCGTTGGGCCACCCACGGCGCACCGACGGACCGCAACGCGCATCCGCACACCGACTGCTCCGGCGCAGTTGCCGTGGTCCACAACGGGACCATCGAGAACTTCGCGGACCTCCGCGAAGGCCTCGAGGCCCGTGGCCACGAGCTGACCAGCGACACCGACACCGAAGCCGTCGCGCACCTCATCGAGGAGCGGTATGCCGCCGGGGAGGAGGGCGATCTTGCAGCAGCTGTCCGCGGTGTCTGCGCGTCGCTCGAGGGCTCCTACGTTCTGGTCGTCGCCCATCGGGACCACCCTGATCTCGTTGTCGGCGCGCGGCGCAACCTGCCGCTCGTCGTCGGGATTGGTGACGGTGAGAACTTCCTCGCCAGCGACGTGACCGCCTTCATCGCGCACACCCGCGAAGCGCGCGCGCTCGACCAGGACCAGGTGGTCGAGCTGCGCCGCGAAGGTGTGGTGGTGACGGACCTCGACGGCGTCGAGGTCGGCGGCGAGTGCTTCCACGTCGACTGGGACACGGCCGCCGCCGAGAAGGCCGGCTTCGACTACTTCATGCTCAAGGAGATCCAGGAGCAGCCGGACGCCGTTCGCGACACGATCGGTGGGCGCTTCGGGCTCGACGGCAGATTGAGGCTGGACGAGCTGTCGATCAGCGACGAGGACGTCCGCGGCTTCGAGAAGGTCTTCATCGTGGCGGCCGGGTCCTCGTACCACTCCGGTCTCGTCGGCAAGTACGCCATCGAACGGTGGTGCCGGCTCCCGGTCGAGGTCGAGATGGCCAGCGAGTTCCGCTACCGCGACCCCGTGCTCGACCGGCACACGCTCGTCGTCGCGATCTCGCAGAGCGGCGAGACCGCGGACACCCTCGAGGCCGTCCGGCACGCGCGCCAGCAGCGCGCCTGGGTGCTCACCATCAGCAACACGGTGGGGTCGTCGATGGCGCGGGAGAGCGATGCGGCGTTCTACACCCGCGGTGGTCCGGAGATCGCGGTCGCGTCCACGAAGGCCGTGATGACTCAGCTCGCCGCGGTCTACCTCGCCGGCCTCTACCTTGCGCAGGTTCGCGGCACGCGCGACCCGGACGAGGTCCGCTCGCACTTCCGCGACCTGGAAACCGTGCCCGCACTGATCACCGAGGTGCTGAGCCGGATGGATGCAACGCGCAAACTCGCTCGGGACCTGTCGGGTGAGGAACGCGTCTTGTTCCTCGGTCGTCACGTCGGCTACCCGATGGCGCTCGAAGGCGCGTTGAAGCTGAAGGAGCTGGCCTACGTCTCCGCCGAGGGAATGCCGGCCGGTGAGATCAAGCACGGGCCCATCGCGCTGATCGACAAGGGAACTCCTGTCGTGGTGCTCGCGACCCGCCACGCGCTGCAGGCGAAGCTCGTCACCAACATCCAGGAGATCCGGGCTCGTGGCGCCCGCACGATCGTCATCGCCACCGACGGCGACGAGACAGTGATCCCCTACGCCGATCACCTGATCCGGCTGCCGGACACGAAGTCGCTGCTATCCCCGATGCTGACGCTGGTGCCGCTGCAGGTGTTCGCTGCCGAGTTCGCCATGGCACGCGGTCTCGACGTCGACCAGCCGCGCAACCTGGCGAAGTCCGTCACCGTCGAGTAACCCCGACGAAATCGCTCGCATCGCTCACGATTCCGCGGGGAGCCGGAAATGCCGATCATCGGAGTTGGTGTCGACATCGTGGATGTCGCGCGCTTCGAACAGTCGCTGCAGCGCACCCCAGGTCTCGTACAGCGGTTGTTCACGCCCAACGAGCGAGAGCTACCGGTCACGTCGCTGGCGGGGCGGTTTGCGGCCAAGGAGGCGGTGGCCAAGGCTCTCGGCGCACCTGCGGGGTTGAGCTGGCAGGACGCCGAGATCCGCACCGATGCCAGCGGACGTCCGACGCTCGCAGTCACGGGAACCGTTGCTACGGCTGCCGAACAGGTGGGTGTGCGGGCGTGGCACGTGTCGTTGTCGCACGACGCGGGCGCCGCCGTGGCGATGGTGGTGGCCGAGGGATGAGGGCTGCCTACACGAGCGACGAGATCCGGGCCGCGGAGCAACCGCTCCTCGCCGCGCTTCCGGACGGGACGTTGATGCAGCGCGCGTCGACGGCGCTGGCCCGTCGGTGCGCGGCGCTGCTCGACAACGTCTACGGCAGCCGTGTCGTCGTACTTGCCGGGAGCGGCAACAACGGGGGCGATGCGCTCTACGCCGCCGCCCGGCTGGCCCGGCGCGGTGCGCGGGTGGACGCGGTGCTCGCCGGGGGCGCAGCGCATGTCGGCGGGTCGGCGGCCCTGCGCGCCGCCGGTGGCCGCATGGTCGCCGCGGGGACCGGCGCCGACGCCGACCTCGTCGCCCGGGCTGACCTCGTCATCGACGGCTTGCTCGGCATCGGCGGGCAGGGCGAGCTGCGGTCGGCAGCAGCCCGGCTGGTGGGTCTGCTTCGCTCGGCCACGGCCGTCGTCGTCGCGGTGGACGTGCCCAGCGGGGTGGACGCCTCGACGGGCGCCGTCGAGGGCGACGCGGTGTGTGCGGACGTGACGGTGACGTTCGGTGCAGCGAAGATCGGGCTCTTCGTCGCGCCCGGGGCAGCGCACGCGGGCATCGTCGACGTCGTCGACATCGGGCTCGCGTTGCCGCCGCCCGGCGTGACGTTGCTCGATCTCGACGATGCGGCCGCACTCCTGCCGACTCCCACTGGTGAGACGGACAAGTACCGGCGTGGTGTCGTCGGTGTCGTCGCCGGCAGTGCGGCCTACACCGGTGCTGCGGTGCTGGCTGTCGGCGGCGCGCTCGCGAGCGGTGCCGGCATGGTGCGCTTCGCCGGCCCGCAGGATGTGGCCGATCTCGTGCGGCAGCGCTGGCCCGAGGCGGTCGTGACGACGGTGTCGCCGGGTGACGGCCGCGCCGTCGTGGATGCCGGTCGAGTGCAGGCGTGGGTAGTCGGTTCGGGTCTCGGCACGGACGACGCCGCGGGCGCCGTCGTGTCGGCGGTGCTCGCCACCGACGTCCCCGTCGTCGTCGACGCCGACGCCGTCACGCTGGTGGCTGCGCATCCCGGTTGGGTGCACGACCGCACCGCGCAGACGTTGCTGACGCCGCATGCGGGCGAGTTCGCCCGGTTGGCCGGCCTCGACCGCGACGAGGTGGAGCGGCACCGCCTCGACCACGTGCGAGCGACCGCCCGAGAGCTTGACGCGACCGTGCTGCTGAAGGGTTCGACGACGCTTGTCGCCGATGCCGGCGGGCAGGTGCGGGTCAACTCCGCGAGCACGTCGTATCTGGCGACGGCCGGGAGCGGCGACGTGCTCTCCGGTGTGTGTGGGGCTCTGCTCGCGGGCGGGCTCTCGGCCCTCGACGCCGGGTCGGTGGGGGCGATGGTGCACGGGCTGGCGGGGCTGTCGGCGGCCGGCGTGCCGCCGGTTTCGCTTACGGCGACGGATCTTGTCAGCCACGTGCCGCTGGCGTTGCGCGCGATCCACGGCTGAGACACTGCACGAATGGATCGCTTTGCCGCCTACGTCGACCTTGACGCGGTGCGCAGCAACGTCGGCGAGCTGTGTCGGCGTGCTCGCGATGCCTCGGTCATGGCGGTCGTGAAGGCGGACGGGTATGGCCACGGCATGGCGCCGTCTGCCCGCGCCGCTCTCGACGGTGGTGCGAGCTGGCTCGGCGTCGCCTTCCTGGAAGAGGCGTTAGCCCTGCGCGCGGCGGACATCACGGCGCCCGTCTTGGCGTGGTTGCTCGCCCCTGGCGAAGACCTCGCGCCGGCGCTGGTGGCCGACATCGACGTGAGCATCAGCGCGCTGTGGGCGCTGGACGCCGTTGTCGACGCAGCCGAGGGCACCGGTCGGGCCGCGCGCGTGCATCTCAAGGCCGACACCGGCCTCGGCCGCGCTGGAGCAGGTGACGACGACTGGCCGACTCTCGTCGAGGCGGCGGCGAAACAGGAGTCCGAGGGCACCGTCGAGGTCGTCGGCATCTGGTCACACCTCGCGCATGCCGACGCGCCCGGCCATCCGACCATCGGTCGCCAGCAGACCCGGTTCGAGGAGGCGGTCGAGCGGGCGGCCGGCGCCGGCCTGCACCCGCAGCTCCGGCATCTTGCCAACTCTGCGGCGACGTTGGTCCTGCCGGAGACGCACTACGACCTGGTCCGCCCGGGTGTCGCGGTCTACGGCCTGTCACCCGGCCCCGACGTGGGCCCGGCGCGGTCACTCGGCCTGCGCCCGGCGATGACCTTGCAGGCCCGGGTTGCACTGGTGAAGACCGTGGCGGCCGGGCAAGGCGTGTCCTACGGGCACCGCTACACCACGACGGCGAACACGTCGCTGGCGTTGGTGCCACTCGGTTACGCCGACGGCATCCCGCGGCACGCGACGAACGTAGGGCCGGTGCAGATCAGCGGCCGCCGGTTCACCATCAGCGGCACGGTCTGCATGGACCAGTTCGTCGTCGACGTCGGCGACACGTCGGTCGCCGTGGGAGACGAGGTCATTCTGTTCGGACCCGGTGACGACGGCGCGCCCACCGCAGACGAATGGGCGGCGGCGGTCGGCACCATCAACTACGAGATCGTCACCCGCATCGGCCCGCGCGTGCCGCGCATCTACTCCGGGGAGCGGCAATGAACCGTCGCCGGTTCGGCATCGCCGCGGCCGTCGTCGGCGGCGTGGCTGCGACCGCAGCGGCCGGCGTCGCACTGGAGCGACGAGCGGTCGGGCGGGCCCGCAACCGACCTGATCCCTACGCCGACGAGCCGTTCGGGTCCTTGCACTCAGCCGGTCAGGTGGTCGTCGCCGACGACGGCGTGCGGATCCACGTCGAGATCGCGGGTGAAGAGTCTGCGCCGGTGACCGTGGTCTTCGTGCACGGCTTCACGTTGTCGATGGACTGCTGGCACTTCCAACGTCGCGAGCTCGCGGATGCGGCCCGGCTCGTCCTCTACGACCAGCGCAGCCACGGTGCCTCCGGGCGATCGGTGCGTGAGCACGCGACGATCGAGCAGCTGGGCAAGGACTTGTTCGCCGTGCTTGAAGCCGTTGTGCCGACCGGCCCGGTCGTCCTCGTCGGCCATTCGATGGGCGGCATGACGGTGCTCGCCCTGGCGGCCGAGCACCCGGAACTGTTCGGTGACCGGGTCCTCGGCGTCGCGCTGGTGGGCACGGCCGCGGGCGCCTTTGCCGAGACCATCTTCGGCATCCCCGGCGTCGTGGGCCGCGCACTGCGACCGGTGGCTCCGGGTGTCATCCGGGCGGCCAACCGTCGCGCCGCGCTGCTGGAGCAGGGGAGGAAGCACGGAAGCGACCTCGCGTTCGTCCTCACCCGACGCCTCTCCTATGGCGGCGACGTTCCGCCGTCGCTGGTCGCATTCATGGAGAGGATGCTCGCGGCGACGCCCGTCGAGGTGATGACCGAGTTCTTCGACACGTTCCTCGACCACGACAAGCTCGACGCACTGGGTGCGCTCCACGGCGTCGAGACGACGGTGATCTGCGGGGAGCGCGACCTGTTGACGCCACCGCACAACAGCCGGGTGATAGCGGAAGAGTTGCCGGATGCAGAGCTGCTGATGGTGCCTGACGCCGGGCACATGGTCATGCTCGAGCGGCCCGACGTCGTCAACGCATCGCTACGGCGACTCGTCGAGCGCGCGGCTCGGGCGTCGTCTCGCAGCCGGTCTGCGTGAGCCCGCGAACGACTGATCCGGCGGCGGCCGTCGTCGCTGCACGCGCAGCAGGTTGCCTCGACCTCGATGCTCTCGCTGACCGGGCTCGCGGTTGCGTCGCGTGCGAGGACCTCGCCGCCGCGCGGACCAATGTCGTGGTCGGCGACTTCCCGGCGAACGCGCGGTTGCTTCTGGTCGGTGAGGCGCCGGGGGCGCAAGAGGATCTGGTCGGTCGTCCTTTCGTCGGCAAGGCCGGACTGCTGCTCGACGCGCTGCTCGCCGAGGCGCAGGTCGACCGCGCCAGCACTGCTGTCGCCAACGTGTTGAAGTGCCGACCGCCGGGCAACCGCGCCCCGACGCGTGCGGAGGCAGCGCGCTGTAGCGGCTGGCTCGACCAGCAGCTGGCGCTGCTCGACCCCTGGCTCGTGGTGACCCTCGGAGGCACGGCCCTGGCATGGGCGCTCGGCCACGGAGTGCGGCTGCGCGACGCCCGCGGCCGGATCCACGACTGGCGCGGCCGGCAGCTGCTCGTCACCTATCACCCCTCGGCGGCGATCCGGTTCGGGCCGGCCGGAGAACCGATGGCCGCGTTGCGCGCCGACCTGCGGCGCGTCGGAGAGCTGCTGTGCGCGAGCTGACGGTGCCGACGTCTGCGGACATGCGTCGGCTCGGCGCCCGCCTCGCCGAGCTCGTCCGGGCGGGCGACCTGCTCGTGCTCACCGGAGACCTCGGCGCGGGGAAGACGACGCTGGTGCAGGGGCTGGCCTCCGGGCTCGGGACACCAGGACCGGTGCTGTCGCCGACGTTCGTCATCGCGCGCGTCCACCGAGGTGGCCGGCTGCCGCTGGTCCACGTCGACGCCTACCGGCTCGGCTCCAGCATCGAGGTCGATGACCTCGATCTCGACGCGTCCGTCGACGAGTCGGTCACCGTCGTCGAATGGGGGGAGGGACTGGTCGAGAACCTCGCGGGAGACCGCATGGAGCTGCGGATCTCGCGCTCGATCGACGAGGCGGACGAGGCGCGCCGGGTGTCGGTCACGACGACCGGCGGTCGCTGGGACGGCGTCGTCATCGACTGACCGCGCCCTGCCGAGCCTGCCGCGCCAGATCCGGCAACGCGAGCATCCACTCCCGAGCTTGACCGGCGTCGCGGAACAGCGCCGCCGCCGGGAAGCGCCGGCCGGCGGTGTCGGCATGCACGGTTGCCAGCCGCAACGCTCGCGACAGCGGCCCCTGCGACCAGCGCAGGCTCTGAACCTTCTCCATGGGTACGACGACAAGCGACCGACGCAGCCGGCCGAGCGCGCACACGATGAAGCGGTCGTCGTACCACGCATCGAGGTTGTGCCGGCTCAACGGCGCGCGCCACGTCGATCGTCGCGGCGCCCGGCTTCCCGGCGGCGGGGTGATGTCGGCCCCCGGCAGCACCCGGGACAGCAACCAGAGCGCCTCGGCTCTGGTGCCGACCGGCAGCAGCGCGCGCGTCGTCGAACCGGCCTCGTTCTCCGCGCGGTCACGGTCGCGTCGTCGAGCGACGTCGATCTCCAGCCGGACCCAGCCGGTCCCGCGCCACAACAACGGCTCGACCCAGCGCACCGCTTGCGCCCGCCCGTGCGGAATCGTCTCGGCGCGGGTCTGCAGCAGTCCGCTCTTCAACCGCAAACCGTCGGGTGCTTCGGCCAGGGTGAAGTCCCACTCGGCACCGACGCGGTGGGCGGTGGCCAGCCCGAGAGCGATGCCCAGCGCGATGGCAGTGCCGGCGAGTGCGGCGGCCACCGCCGGGTCGGTGACGACGAGGAAGACGGCGACGGCGAGCACCGCGAGCACCAGCAGTGGTCCCGGTGCGAGCAGGTTGGCGACGACGAGCCGGCGACTGCTGACGGCGAGGACCGGCCGCTCCCACGGCTCCGGGGTGTCGCCTGCCAGCCCGTGAGCGAGTGCGAGCAGACGCGCCCGGACGTCCGCGGCCCGCTCCTCGGTGAGGTAGGCGAGCTTGGTCCTTCCGCTGCCCTGACCGGCCACCAC
>JAVEEE010000021.1 GCA_030840615.1 Frankiaceae bacterium
GTGACGGGCGCCGTGCAGCTCTGGCATGTCTACGCACTCGCCTTCGCCCTCGGTGTGGCGACGGCGTTCGACTCGCCGGTGCGGCAGGCCTTCGTGACCGAGCTCGTCGGCCCGTCCTTGCTGCCCAACGCGGTGAGCCTCAACTCAGCGACGTTCAACACCGCCCGAGTCCTCGGCCCCGCGATCGCGGGCGTGATGATCGCCGCGTCCGGCACGGGGTGGGTGTTCCTGGTCAACACCTTCTCCTTCGCTGCTGTCATCGTCGGACTGGCCGCGATGCGGGACGAGGACCTGTTCGTCGGCAAGCGACCGAAGAGACGGCCCGGCGCCGTGCGCGAGGGTCTCGCCTACGTGCGCACGCGGCCCGATCTGTTGATGATCATCATCCTGGTCGCGGTCATCGGCACGTTGGGTTTCAACTTCCAGATCACCACTGCGCTGATCGCCAAGTCGACGTTCCACCGTGGTGCGGAGTCCTACGGGCTGCTGTCGACGGCGTTCGCCTTCGGGTCGCTGCTCGGCGCGCTCGCATCCGCGCGGCGGGGCTTTCCACGGCAACGCGTCGTTCTCGGGTCTGCCTTCGTCTTCGGTCTGCTCGAGGTCACGGTCGGCTTGATGCCGACGTACTGGACGTTTTTCGTCGTACTGATCCCCACCGGTTTCGCGACGCTGACGTTCACCACCGCGGCCAACACCTCGATCCAGCTCGGTACGACGGCGGCCATGCGCGGTCGGGTGATGGCGCTCTACCTCCTCGTCTTCCTCGGCGGGACCCCGGTCGGTGCTCCGCTCATCGGCTGGGTCGCCGAGGTGGCGGGTGCCCGCTGGTCGCTCATCGTCGGGGGACTGGCCTCGTCGGCCGCGGCTGCGATCACGGCGCTGCTGCTGGCGCGGCGCAAGCACCTGCGGGTCGAGCCGCACTTGCTCCGCCGCCGCCCGCACGTGCATGTCACGGCCATTCCCCAGAGCGAGGACGTCGTGGTTGGCTGACGGGTATGGATCCTGCAGCCATGCTGGCTCAGCTCGCCCGGGACGGTGCCGAACTCCGCAACGCGGCAACAGACCTCGATCTGCCCGTGCCCACCTGTCCGGGCTGGTCGGTCCGCGACGCGGTGCTGCACACGGGCGAGGTCTACGCCCACAAGGCGACGATCGTGGAGAACGACCTCTTCGAGCCGCCGGACCCGTGGCCACCCGCGTGGGACATCGGCGACCCGACCGACTGGTTCGACGAGCAGCTGCATCGCGTCATCGAGGCACTGCGGGCCCGTGACCCGGCGACGAGAGTGTGGACCTGGTACCCGCCGGAGCAGAACGTCGGATTCTGGGTCCGCCGCATGATGCAGGAGACCGTCATCCATAGAGCCGACGTCGAGTCCGCATCAAGCCGGCAGCCGCCGATTCCGGATGAGGTGGCCGTCGACGGCATCGACGAGCTGATCGAGCGGATGCTGTGCAGCGATGACCCGGACTTCTACGAGGGGACACCGCCCGGCCGCGGTGAGCGCGTCGCGATCACGGCTGCGGTCTCCGCATGGACGATCACGCTCGGCCCGGCCGTCGCCTCGTTCACGCGGGTGGCCGAGACCGACGTGGACGTGGCTGTCGAAGGTGACGCGGGCTCGCTGCTGCTGGCCGTGTGGAACCGGCTGCCCTACTCGGCGGTGACCGCGACCGGTGACGAGGCTGCGCTCGCAAGCTTGCAAGCGTTGGTTGCCGCCGCGACGCAGTGAGGCTGTTCGCCGCTGTCGACCCACCGGCTGACGAGGTCGCGGCGCTGACGGCGGCTCTCGGTGAACCGCTGCCCGGGCTGCGCTACGTCCCGTCCGAGCAGTGGCATGTGACCACGGCGTTCTACGGCGAGGCGCCCGACCGCGTCGTCGGCGAGCTCGCCGAGCGGCTGGGTCGCGCGGCGGGCAGGACCGGCCCGATGACTCTGGTGCTGCGTGGTGCCGGGACGTTTCCGAAGCAGGCGTCCAAGGCGCGGGTGCTGTGGGTAGGCATCGAGGGTGACGGCGACGAGCTGGCTCGGCTCGCCGACCGCTGCGTCGCGGCCGGGCGCCGCTGCGGGCTGACCATGGAGGGCCGCTCGTTCCGCCCGCACCTGACGATTGCCCGGGCCCGGAAGGAGCCGGTCGACCTCCGTGAAACGGTCGACGCGTTGTCGATCTTCGCCGGCAGTCCGTGGCCGGCCACGACCCTGCGCCTCGTGCACAGCACGCTGGGCCCGAAGGTTCACCACGAGACGATCCACGAGTTCCCTTTGTCCGACCCTTACCAGGCGTAGTCCTCCGGCGCGGGCTTGTGGCCGGGCCAGATCTCGTCGAGACGAGCGAGCGTCTTCTCCTCGAGTGTCAGCTCGAGCGCACCGAGGGTGTGGTCCAGCTGCTCGATCGTCCGCGGGCCGATGATCGGGCCGGTGACACCGTCCTGCGCGAGCAGCCACGCCAGCGCCATGTGGGCCGGGTCAACGGACAGCTCCTCGCAAAGATCCTCGTAGGCCTGGATCTGCTCGCGATGGTTCTCGAGGAAGTCCTTGGCGCGTCCCTGGGTACGACGCACGCCTTCGACCTCCTTGCGCAGCACGCCGCCGAGCAGGCCACAGTAGAGCGGGCTCCAGGGGATGACCCCGAGTCCGTAGTGCTGTGCGGCCGGTAGCACCTCGAGCTCGATGGCGCGGTTGGCCAGGTTGTAGAAAGACTGCTCACTGACCAGACCGAGGAAGTGCCGTGCCCGCGCCGCTTCCTGCGCCGCGGCCAGGTGCCAGCCGGCGAAGTTGCTGCTGCCGACGTAGAGGATCTTTCCCTGCGCGCGCAGCGTCTCCATGGCTTCCCAGATCTCGTCCCACGACGTGTCGCGGTCGACGTGATGCATCTGGTAGACGTCGAGATAGTCGGTCTGCAACCGACGTAGTGACTCCTCGCATGCGAGGCGGATGTTGCGGGCGGACAGGAACGTGTCGTTCGGCCAGTCGCTCATCGAGCCGAACAGCTTGGTCGCGATGACGACCTTCTCCCGACGCCCGCCACCCTGGGCGAACCATCGGCCGATGATCTGTTCGGTGATGCCCTCGCCCTGCTTCCAGCCATAGACGTTGGCCGTGTCGAAGAAGTTGATGCCGTGCTCGAGGGCCCGGTCCATGATCCGGTGAGCGTCCGCTTCCTCGGTCTGGGGACCGAAGTTCATCGTGCCCAGCACGAGCCGGGAGACGGACAGGCCACTACGGCCGAGGTGGGTGTATTGCATGACTCGAACCTACGTCGCACCGAACCCGATCGGTAGGCCGGGTGGAGGCCGCAGCCGCCTCAGCGCGAGTAGGTTTTGGTCCCGACCGCGGGGGCGTAGTCGTTGCTCGCCTTGTTTCCCGTGAGGGCGTTGGAGCGACGAGACCAGTCGACGAAAGCGCTGAAGCGCCCGGCGCGCGGCTGCCCCACACTCGACCAGGGCACGGTGAAGACGATGCGGCCGCCGCCCATCCCGAACGTTCCGGGGTAGCGCACGAACCCCCGGGGCGTGTCCAGGTAGGCATACCAGCCGTCCGCCTCGCCGTCGGCGAACAGCTGGTAGTCGCTCTCACGGCCGCTGCCGGGTCGGTAGAGGTCGACGCCGATGCCGAGCGTCTCGCCGTCGGCCGCGCGCGTCGGCAACGCACCGTTGAGCGTCAGCGTCACCCGCAGGCTCTCGCCGTTGTCGGCGAGGGTGACTGCGCGGAGGTCGGCGTAAGCGGGCGCGTCGAGGCCGGCGTCCTGCCGGGGGTCGCTCATGGTTGCCATGTTGTGAAAGGGCACCGCGGTATTTCCCGAGCCGGAAGAGCGCGAGCCGTCGTCACCTGCTGTTGGCTCACTGACGGGTGTACTGGTTCGCGTCGAATGGCTTCCTCCGACGGGACCGTCGGCGGTGACCGGCGACGTGCTCGACCCGGGGGCAGACGGACCGCCGGGATGGCGGTCGGTGGCGATCGGTGACGGTCGTACGGCGAGGTCGCGGCGCGGGGTGTCGCTCGTCTCCGGGACGCCGCCGGCGGCAGCGCACGCGCTCGTCGCGAGGGCACAACCTGCCAAGGCGAGAGCAAGTCGTCGGGCCATGTCGCTCCCAAGCGTAAGGGCCCGGCCGTTGACCGGCCGGGCCCTTACTTCGTGCTGGGCCAGTTGCTGGGCTTGCTGGGTCTTCCAACTGCTGGGTCTCGTTACGGCTTGGTGGCCTTCCAGTCCGCCCCGCCGCGCATGTCGTGCGGCACCGTCACGGTGAACGGCGTCTGGCCGCCGGTGCCGGAGGCGCATGTCTTGCTGCCGTTGTCGAACGTCGCCGTCCAGTTGATGTCGTAGGTCCGGCCCTCGCCCTTGCCGGAGCGCTCGGCGCGCAGCTGCAGGGCGGCGGTGGCCGAACCGGCACCCGAGTCGGTCAGGGGTGCACTCTGCGACGCGTTGGCGTCCGGGTCGTGCTGCGGGCCACCGTCGCCGCCCTCGGCGTCGGTGATCGTCGGGTAGACGCTGATGGTCACGTTGCTGGTGCCGTCGCCGTCTCTCGCCGTGACCGGCTCGTCGACGAACTTGTGGTTCGGCGGCCAGAGCTTGAGCGGGCCGACGAGCGTGACGGTGTCGCCGCTACCGCAGTCGCGGACCGACTCGGTCGACGCGTACTTGTTGCCGCTGCCGGCCATCGTCGGTAGGGCGATGCCGGTGGCCAGAGCGAGCGCGGCCACGCCGACGACAGGTTTCAACACGTTCATGAATCCTCCGAGAACCCTGGGGGCCGCCACTTCTCGACGACCTGTTGGCGCTTCGATTTCGACGTCGCGCCGTGGGCTCCTCCTCCGAACGGAGGAATCTCCACTCCGCCATTCGGAGGATGCGACATATCGCCCCGGATGTCCGGAACGCCTCGCGAATCGGGCGTCAGCTGAGGCGGTCGACGATCCAGTCGATGCAACCCGTCAAAGCCTCGACGTAGTCCGGGTCGACCGCCGGAAACGTCGCGATGCGCAGCTGGTTGCGGCCGAGCTTGCGATAAGGCTCGGTGTCGACGATGCCGTTGGCGCGCAGCGTCTTCGCGACAACGCTCGCGTCGATCGTCTCGTCGAAGTCGATCGTGCCCACCACCAGCGACCGCTTGTCCGGGTCGGTGACGAACGGGGCGGCGTACGACGACTTGTCGGCCCAGGTGTAGAGCCGGCCACTCGAGTCGGCGACGCGGCCGATGGCCCACTCGAGCCCGCCCTGAGCGTTCATCCAGTCGATCTGCTCCGCGAGCATGAATAGCGTCGCCAGCGCGGGGGTGTTGTAGGTCTGGTCGAGCCGGGACTGCTCGATGGCGATCGCGAGGTCGAGGGAGGCGGGCACCCATCGGCCGCCGGTTTTGATGCGCTCGGCCCGGTCGACCGCTGCAGGCGACAGCACGGCGAGCCACAAACCGCCGTCGCTGGCGAAGACCTTCTGCGGAGCGAAGTAGTAGGCATCGGTCTGCGTGACGTCGACGGGAAGCGCCCCGGCGCCGCTCGTCGCGTCGATGAGCACGAGAGCGTCGCCGCCGATGCCGTCCGGTCGCGCGACGCGTGTCATCACGCCCGTGGACGTCTCGTTGTGTGGCCAGCAGTAGGCGTCGATGCCGTCTTCGGCGCGAGCGAGCGGTGCATCGCCCGGGGGC
>JAVEEE010000032.1 GCA_030840615.1 Frankiaceae bacterium
CCAGGTCGCCACCGTGGACCTTCCGGCCGACTACGCGTCGCCCGCGCGCGCGCGTTCGCTGGTCATGGACGTGCTCGCCGGTTGGGGGCTGCACTCGATCGTCGACGCGGCGACGCTGCTCGTCAGCGAGCTCGTCACCAACGGCGTTCGGCACGCCGGCACCGGGCTGCGCGTCACCCTCACCCGGCTCGCCGACAACCGCGTGCGCGTCGCCGTCACCGACCGCGCGCCCAACGTCGCCGTACGCGTGCGCCAATCGGGCGAGGACTCCGAGGGCGGCCGCGGCCTGTTCCTCGTCGAGCATCTGTCGACCGGCTGGGGGTCTGTGGCCGACGGGGAAGGCAAGACGGTCTGGTTCGAGCTGAAGGCATGACAGGGGCGGTCGCCGGCATCGGCGCGCGCCTCGGCGCGTTTGTCATCGACTCACTGATCGCCGTCGGGATCGCGATCGTGTCGACCGGTCCACCACCGAGCTCGCGCTACAACCTCGTCGTCTACCTGTCGTTCCTCGCGATCGAGTTCGTGTTCGTGTCGGTCGCCGGTCAGACCCCGGGCATGAGGGTGCTGCGCATCGCAGTCGTGCGGTTCGCCGACGGCGGCCGGCCCCGACCGGTCTGGGTGCTCGTGCGCACGCTGCTGCTGGCCGTCGTACTTCCGGCTCTTGTCGTCGACACGACCGGTCGTGCGATGCACGACCGCGCGGCCAACACGATGCTGGTGCGCACGCCTTAGCCGGGTTGTGTCAGCGCATCTTTCCGCGAGGGATCTGGCCCGGTCGTGGCATCGGTCCCTTGGGCAACGGCACGTTGGTGCCGCCGAGCGCCTTCATCCGCGCCTCGACGCCGCCGACGTCCTTGCGACCGATGTTGCGAGGCAGCTTCATCACGTGCTGCTGCAGCCTGCGCAGCGGCACCTGTCCCTCGCCGTCGCCGACGAGCACCTCGTAGATCGGGGTCTCGGGCGCGACCCGGCCGATCCGGCGCTTCTGGTCGACGATGAGCTGCCGCTGCTGCGCGGGTGAGTTGCCCTCGCCGACCAGGACGACGCCGGGCCGGCCGATGACCCGGTGCACGAGGTCCATGTTGCGGTTGAAGGCGACCGCCGGCGTGATCCGCCACTCTCCGCGCAGCGTCTGCAGGACGGAGGCGGCAGCGCCCGGCTGCCCCTCGACCTGCGCATACATCGACGACGTCGCACGCCGGCCGAACAGGGTCGTCGCAACGAGCAACCCCCCGACGACGGCGAGGATCGAGAAGTAGATGGGGTGATGGATGAGGATGCCGACGACGACCAGGACGGCGAGCGCGCCCAGCGCCGGGCCGAAGACGCGCAGGGGTAGGCGCCGGTCGGCCTTGTAGGTCATCGACCAGACGGCGCGCATCTGCGCCACCCGGCCTTGCCGGTCAGGCGGGGCTGAGCTGTCCTTCTTGTCGCTGTTCTTCTTCGGGGCGCGAGCCATGCGCGCGAGCATATGGGAGCGCAGCCTCGGCTTCGGCGCGGGCGCGCGCCCGCACGTTGTCGGCGACCATCGCCACCCATGCGTTTCGTCGGGCCTGCCGCTGGAAGCCGTCACGCCACAGCGCTGCGGCGACCACACCCGCCACCTCGACCACTGCCTGTCGCATGTCACCACCGTGACGGCACGACGTGTCTGTCACGTTGCGGACAGGTGAACGTTGCCGGCCGAAGTGATGTCAGACCGGACGGGTCGCGGTCTCCACCCTGCGGGGGCGTGCCTCGAGCGCTTGCGCATGGAGCCGGCCGGCGCGGTAGGACGAGCGCACGAGTGGTCCGCTCATCACGCCGAGGAACCCGAGTGACTCGGCCTCGGTCTGCAGCTCGACGAACTCCTCCGGCTTGACCCATCGGTCGACGGGATGGTGCCGCGCGGACGGGCGCAGGTATTGCGTGATGGTCAGCAGGTCGCAACCGGCGTCGCGCAGGTCGAGCAAAGCGGCGCTGACTTCCTCGCGGGTCTCACCCATGCCCAGGATGAGGTTCGACTTCGTGACCATGCCCTGGGTCCGGGCGAGAGCGATGACACCCAGCGACCTGTCGTAGCGGAACGCCGGGCGGATCCGCTTGAAGATGCGGGGCACCGTCTCGACGTTGTGCGCGAACACCTCCGGCGCGGCGTCGAACACCTGCTGGAGCAGTTCGGGCTTGCCGGAGAAGTCGGGGGTGAGGATCTCGACGCCGGTGTCGGGGTTGAGCTCGTGGATCTGCCGGATGGTCTCGGCGTAGAGCCACGCCCCTTCGTCGTCGAGGTCGTCGCGCGCGACACCGGTGACGGTGGCGTAGCGCAAGCCCATCGTGCGTACGCTCTCCGCGACGCGGCGCGGCTCGTCGCGGTCGAGCGGCTGCGGCTTTCCCGTGTCGATCTGGCAGAAATCGCAACGTCTGCTGCACTGGTCGCCACCGATGAGAAACGTCGCCTCACGGTCCTCCCAGCACTCGAAGATGTTGGGACAGCCGGCTTCCTCGCAGACGGTGTGCAGACCTTCGCGTCGTACAAGCTCTTTGAGCTCGGTGAACTGGGGGCCGGTGCGGAGCCTCGTCTTGATCCAGTCGGGCTTCTTCTCGATCGGCGTCGTCGCGTTGCGCGCCTCGAGCCGCAGCAGTCGCCGCTCGCCCGGATCGACTGCGGTCATGACATCGAGGGTACGGCGGACAGGACGCGCTTCAGCTCGCGCTCGACGACGAGTAGCGCGTCTTCGACGGTGATGCGGCGTCCGGCTTCAGCGGTCAGTGACGTCACGCCGGCGTCGGTGATGCCGCACGGCACGATGGCGTCGAACGCGGCGAGGTCGCAGTCGCAGTTCAATGCGAAGCCGTGCATCGTAACTCCGCGGGCGACGCGGATGCCGATGGCGGCGACCTTGCGGTCGGGGCGCCCCGCCTCGGCAGGAACCCAGACTCCGCTCCGTCCGGCGATGCGGACCGCACCGACGTCGAACGTCGCGCAGACCTCGATCAACGCGTCTTCGAGGCGACGGACGTAGGCGACCACGTCGATCGGGTCTGGTAGCCGCACGATCGGGTAGCCGGTGAGCTGACCAGGGCCGTGCCAGGTGATGCGGCCGCCACGGTCGACGTCGAGGATCGGCGTCCCGTTGTCGGTGGCGGGTCGCTCCCAGGCTTCGGTGCGCTTGCCGGCGGTGTAGACGGCGTCGTGCTCGAGCAGCAGCATCGTGTCGGTGATCTCCTCCGCGCCGCGGGCCGCGTGCAGCTCGCGCTGCTGCTGCCACGCGTCGAGGTAGGGCACCCGCCCGGCCCGGACGATCTCCACCCCACGAGAGTACGTCGGCGTCGCGAGCAGCACCGAAAGCAAAGCGCCCGCTCACTGGGAGCGGGCGCTTCGCTGTTGGACTCCTGAGCCGCCATATCGGGGGGAATGGACGGCCGGAAGGGGAGCCAACGTCTGTTCATTACCCGGTGAAGCTCCAGCGTTACACGTCGGCAGTCGCCGTTAGATAGCGACCCTGCGCACGATCGTGATGCGCTGCCGACCTGTGGACGGTCGCCGCGCCGCACCGGCGAGTTCTGCTGGGATCTGACAGATGGAGCCGGCTGACCATTTGCCCGGTTATGTCCTCGAGGAGTCGCTGGCGAGCGGTCCCGTCGGGCAAACCTGGCGTGCGCGTGACGGTGCCGGCGAGGTCGTGGTGGTGAAGCGACTGCCCGCACCACCTGATGCATTGCGGCGCCGGTTGCGGCAGGACGCTGCCGTGCTCGGGTCGATCGCCGAGCCACACGTTTCGCCGGTGCGCGAGGTCGTCGAGGCGGGCTCGGATGTCTTCGTCGTGACCGACTTCGAGCCCGGTGGAAATCTCGCGGCGGTGCTGGCGGTGCGGGGCGGGCTGTCCGCGCACGAGCTCGTCACGTTGCTCGCACCGCTCGCCCGGGCACTCGCCGCCGCGCACGACCGGGACGTGGTGCACGGCGCCGTCACGGCGACCAATGTCGTGTTCTCCGCAGACGGTCGACCGATGCTGACCGACTTCGGCCACCGCGCCGGTGTCGGCGGCGACGCCGGTCGCGAGTCGGCCGCGAGCGACGATGTGCGGCAGCTCGCCGAGCTAGGTGTCACCGCACTCGCCGGTCGACTGGGCGACGCTCCGGCGGCGTTGCGCGATGCGCTCGAGTCGGCGCGGTCCGACGATGAGCGGGACCGTCCCGGTGCCGCCGAGTTGGCGGACCTGGTGCTGGCCTCGTGCGCAGCGGCGCCGATCGGGCTGGTCGGACCACGCACCGGGGCA
>JAVEEE010000052.1 GCA_030840615.1 Frankiaceae bacterium
TCCACCGGGACCTCGGCACGATCGAGGACTTCGACGCCTTCGTCGAGGCGGCCAAGGGCAACGGTCTCGAGGTGGCGCTCGACCTCGCGCTGCAGTGCTCCCCCGACCACCCGTGGGTCGAGGCCCATCCGGAATGGTTCAACGTGCGCGCCGATGGATCCATCGCCTACGCCGAGAACCCACCGAAGAAGTACCAGGACATCTATCCCCTCAACTTCGACCGTGACTACGACGGGCTGTCCCGCGAGGTGCTCCGGGTCGTCATGCACTGGATCGACCATGGCGTGCGCATCTTCCGCGTCGACAACCCGCACACCAAGCCGGTGAAGTTCTGGGAGTGGCTCATCGCCGAGGTGCGCAAGACGCACCCCGAGGTCATCTGGCTGGCCGAGGCCTTCACGAAGCCACCGATGATGCACATGCTCGCGAAGGTGGGCTTCACCCAGTCCTACACCTACTTCACGTGGCGCAACGAGCGGTGGGAGATCGAGGAGTACCTCACCGAGCTCAGCCAGGTGACCGCCGACTTCCTGCGGCCCAACTTCTTCGTCAACACCCCCGACATCCTCCACGCCTACCTGCAGTACGGCGGACCGCCGGCGTTCAAGATCCGCGCGGTGCTCGCCGCCATGCTGTCGCCGTCGTGGGGTGTCTACTCCGGCTTCGAGCTGTTCGAGCACGTCGCGGTCAAGACCGGCAGCGAGGAGTACCTCGACAGCGAGAAGTACGAGTGCCGGCCGCGGGACTGGGCTGCCGCCGAGGCGGAAGGGCGGACACTCACACCGCTGCTCACGCGTCTCAACGCGATCCGGCGGGCGCACCCTGCACTCCGGCAGATCCGCAACCTGCGCTGGCACACACCGGACAACGACCAGATCCTCGCCTTCAGCAAGCGCGATGTCGTGAGCGGCGACGCCGCGGACTGCGTGCTGGTGATCGTCAATCTCGACCCGCACAGTGTTCGCGAGGCGACGGTCTACCTCGACATGGCCGCACTAGGGCTGGAGCCGGGCGAGTCCTTCGAGGTCCACGACGAGCGGACCGGCGAGACCTGGACCTGGGGCGACAGCAACTACGTGCGCCTCGACCCGTTCATCGAGCCGGCGCACGTCCTCACCGTGCGGCGGGCGCGGCCGTGACCCGCCCCGTGTCGAGCGGTGAGGTCATCGACGGCATCGAGGAGCCGCGCGACCCGCTTTGGTACAAGCGCGCCGTCTTCTACGAAGTGCTCATCCGCGGGTTTCACGACTCCAACAACGACGGCACCGGCGACATCCGCGGGCTCACCCAGAAGCTCGACTACCTGCACTGGCTCGGCGTCGACTGCATCTGGCTGCTTCCGATCTACGAGTCGCCGCTGCGCGACGGCGGCTACGACATCAGCGACTTCTTCCGGGTGCTGCCGGAGTTCGGTGACCTCGGCGACTTCGTAGAGCTCATCGACGCGGCGCACAAGCGCGGCATGCGCATCGTCGCCGATCTCGTGATGAACCACACCAGCGACCAGCACCCGTGGTTCCAGGCCTCACGGTCGGACCCGGACGGGCCGTTTGGCGACTTCTACGTGTGGTCGGACACCGACGACCGCTACAAGGACGCGCGCATCATCTTCGTCGACACCGAGACGTCGAACTGGACCTGGGACCCGGTGCGCCAGCAGTACTTCTGGCATCGCTTCTTCTCCCATCAGCCGGATCTCAACTACGAGAACCCCGCCGTGCAGGACGCGATGCTGGAGGTGCTCCGGTTCTGGCTCGACCTGGGTCTTGACGGCTTCCGGCTGGACGCCGTGCCCTACCTCTTCGAGGAGGAAGGGACCAACTGCGAGAACCTTCCCCGCACCCACGAATACCTCAAGCGGGTGCGTAAGGAGATCGACGAGCTCTACCCGGACACGGTGCTGCTCGCCGAGGCCAACCAGTGGCCGGCGGACGTCGTCGAGTACTTCGGTAGCGGCGACGAGTGCCACATGGCGTTCCACTTCCCCGTCATGCCGCGCATCTTCATGGCGGTGCGCCGTGAGCAGCGGTATCCGATCTCCGAGATCATGGCCCAGACTCCGTCCATCCCCGACAACTGCCAGTGGGGCATCTTCCTCCGCAACCACGACGAGCTGACGCTCGAGATGGTCACGGACGAAGAGCGCGACTACATGTACAGCGAGTACGCCAAGGACCCACGGATGAAGGCCAATATCGGCATCCGCCGTCGGCTCGCACCGCTGCTCGACAACAGCATCGACCAGATGGAGCTCTTCACGGCGCTGCTGCTGTCGCTGCCGGGGTCGCCGGTGCTCTACTACGGCGACGAGATCGGCATGGGCGACAACATCTATCTCGGTGACCGTGACGGCGTTCGCACTCCGATGCAGTGGACGCCGGACCGCAACGCAGGGTTCTCGACCACTGATCCGCAGCGGCTCTACCTGCCGTTGATCATGGACCCGGTCTACGGATACCAGGTCATCAACGTCGAGGGCCAGATGCGCAGCTCCACGTCACTGCTGCACTGGACTCGGCGGATGATCGACGTCCGCAAACGACATCCGACGTTCGGCATGGGGTCCTACGAGGAGCTTTCGGCGTCCAACCCGAGTGTGCTCGCCTTCGTCCGGGAGTTCGGAGACGACGTAGTGCTCTGCGTGAACAACCTGTCGCGGTTCGCCCAACCGGTCGAGCTCGACCTCCGCCGGTTCGAAGGGCGGACACCGGTCGAGCTGGCAGGTGGCGTGCACTTCCCCCGGGTCGGTGAGCTGCCCTACCTGTTGACATTGCCCGGGCACGGTTTCTACTGGTTCCAGCTGTCGAGGGCGGAGGAATGATGGAAGACCTGCTCTCGCGATGGCTTCCCGAGCAACGCTGGTTCGGCGCCAAGGGCCGGCCCATCCAGGGTGTCACCGTCGTCGCGGAGCGCGAGCTCGTCGCGGGTGACCCCGCGTGCGCCCACGCCATCGTGGAGGTCGGCTATGCGGACGGCATCGGGGGCGAGGACCGTGAGATGTACCAGCTCGTCGTGGGTAAGCGGCCGGAGATGCCGCAGCGCCTGCAGCACGTGCGCATCGGCCGGGCCGGTGACCAGGTGCTCTACGACGCCGCTCACGACAACGAGCTCACACATGTGCTGTTACAGCTGATCGCCGAGGAAGGTGACGAGGCGGGGCTGCGCTTCCGGAAGTTGCCCGACGTCAGGTTGGACACCGACCTCACGAGCATCGTCATGGGCCACGAGCAGTCCAACACCTCGGTCGTGTTCGGCGAGGAATACATCCTCAAGCTCTTCCGCAAGATCGCACCTGGCACCAACCCCGATCTCGAGATCACCCGCGCGCTGGCCGAGACCGGCTGCACGTCGATCGTGCCTCCGCTCGGCTGGATCGAGACCGACCTACGCGGCGAGGTGACGACCCTCGCCATGCTGCAGCCGTTCCTGCGCACGGCGACCGACGGTTGGCAGCTCGCCGTCACCAGCGTCCGGGACCTCTACGCCGAGGCGGACCTGCACGCCGACGAGGTCGGTGGCGACTTTGCCGGCGAGTCGGAGCGGCTCGGCGCTGCGACGGCGGACGTTCATCAGCGACTGCACCGGGCCCTGCCTTCGCGCCTCGCCGACGAGGCTGAGAGCGCAGCCACGGCGAAGCAGCTGCACGAGCGGCTCGATGCGGCCCTGGAAGTCGTGCCGGAGCTGGCGCCCTATGCGGAAGATCTGCGCACGTCGTACGACGCCCTCGCCGGGCATGCGTCGCCCGTCCCCGTGCAGCGCATCCATGGCGACTTCCATCTCGGCCAGGTGCTGCGGACCGAGGCAGGCTGGGTCCTCATCGACTTCGAAGGAGAGCCGGCCCGGCCGCTCGCCGAGCGCACCGCGCTGATGAGCCCGCTGCGCGACGTCGCGGGGATGCTTCGGTCGTTCGACTACGCCGCGCGCCATCTGCTGGCCGAGGCGCCTGCTGTGGCGAGTCTTGAATATCGGGCGGGTGAGTGGGCAGAGCGCAACAGGGACGCGTTCTGCGTGGGTTATGCGCGCGCGGCAGGGCGCGACCCGCGGGACGATGCCGTCCTGCTCCGCGCCTTCGAGCTCGACAAGGCCGTCTACGAAGTGGTCTACGAGGCGCGCAACCGTCCGACCTGGCTCCCGATCCCGCTCAGCTCGATCGAGCGACTGGTGAGGTGAACTGAGCTCTTGACCGAGAAGCCTCCCGCCAAGAAGGCGAGCACGCGCAAGGCAGCCTCTTCCGCTGCGGCCCGCAAGGCTGCCAGCCCACGACCGGTCGACACCTCGCAGCTGGCGTTGGTCGTCGGAGGCGCTCACCACGATCCGCACTCCGTCCTCGGCGCGCACGTCCACGACGGGGGGGTGACGGTGCGCGCGCTACGTCCGGGGGCAACCCGCGTCGCCGTGGCGATCGGCGACGAGCTCCGCGAGATGACACACGAGCACGAGGGCATCTGGGTCGTCGTTCTCGATCGGTCGGACCTCCCCGACTACCGACTCGTCGTCGACTACGGCGATGGGTTCGAGCATCGCCAGGACGATCCCTACCGCTACCTCCCGACGCTCGGCGAGGTCGACCTGCACCTCATTGCCGAAGGCCGGCACGAGGAGCTGTGGAAGGTGCTGGGCGCGCATGTCCGCCGTTACGACTCCCCCGGCGGATCAGTGACCGGCACGTCGTTCGCGGTGTGGGCACCAGCGGCCCGCGGTGTGCGCGTCAGCGGAGACTTCAACGGCTGGAACTCGGTCGGCTTCCCGATGCGCGCACTGGGCAGCTCTGGCGTCTGGGAGCTGTTCATGCCGGGGGTCGGCAACGGAGCGAAGTACAAGTACGACGTGCTCGGCGCCGACAGTGTCTGGCGCGACAAGGCCGACCCGCTCGCCCAACGCACCGAGCATCCACCGGCAACGGCATCGGTGGTCTTCACGTCGGACTACGACTGGTCCGACTCCGACTGGTGCAGCAAGCGAAGCGACACCGACTGGCTGCGGGCACCGATGTCGACGTATGAGGTGCACCTGGGTTCGTGGCGACAGGGCCTGTCCTACAAGGAGCTCGCCGAGCAGCTCGTCGACTACATGACGGAGGCAGGTTTCACCCACGTCGAGTTCCTGCCGGTGATGGAGCACCCGTTCGGTGGGTCCTGGGGCTACCAGGTGACGAGCTACTTCGCGCCGACGTCGCGGTTCGGATCGCCCGACGAGTTCCGTTACCTGGTCGACCGGCTGCATCACGCGGGCATCGGCGTCATCGTCGACTGGGTGCCCGGACACTTCCCGAAAGACGAGTGGGCGCTGGCGCGCTTCGACGGCACCGCTCTCTACGAGCACGCCGATCCCCGGCTCGGCGAGCAGCCGGACTGGGGCACCCTGGTGTTCAACTTCGGCCGTAGCGAGGTGCGCAACTTCCTCGTGGCAAACGCGTGCTTCTGGCTGGAGGAGTTCCACGTCGACGGGCTGCGGGTCGACGCTGTCGCCTCGATGCTCTATCTGGACTACTCACGCAAGGCCGGCGAGTGGGTGCCGAACGAGCACGGCGGCCGGGAGAACCTGCCCGCCATCGCGTTTCTGCAGGAAATGAACGCGACGGCCTACAAGCGCGTGCCCGGCGTCATCACCATCGCAGAGGAGTCGACGGCCTGGCCCGGGGTCTCGCGCCCTACGTATCTCGGTGGGCTCGGCTTCGGTTTCAAATGGAACATGGGCTGGATGCACGACACGCTGGACTACATGGCGAAGCCGCCGGTCTACCGGCAGCACCACCATCACCAGATGACGTTCTCGCTCGTCTACGCCTTCAGCGAGAACTTCGTGCTCCCGCTCTCGCACGACGAGGTCGTGCACGGCAAGGGCTCGATCCTCGGCAAGATGCCGGGCGACCGCTGGCAGCAGCTCGCCAACCTCCGTGCGCTCTATGCGTTCATGTGGGCGCACCCGGGCAAGCAGCTGCTCTTCATGGGCAGCGAGTTCGGACAGGAGTCCGAGTGGTCGGAGATGCGCTCGCTCGACTGGTGGCTGCTCGACCTGCCTGACCACCGCGGCGTGTTCTCGCTGATCCGTGACCTCAACGCCGTTTACAAGGAACACCCGGCGTTGTGGACGCAGGACTCCGAGCCGCAGGGGTTCGCCTGGATCGACGCCAACGACGACACGGGCAACGTGCTGTCGTTCCTGCGCTGGGGATCCGACGGCTCATGCGTCGCCGTTGTCTGCAACTTCGCGGGCGTGCCGCACGAGGGCTACCGGCTGGGTCTCCCTCGCACCGGCGAGTGGCGGGAGGTCGTCAACACCGACGCCGAGGCCTACGCCGGAAGTGGCGTCGGCAACATGGGCGCCGTCTGGGCTACGGAGGAGCCGTGGCACGGACAGCCGGCTTCGGCCACGCTGCGACTGCCCCCGCTCGGGGTGCTCTGGCTCGCCGCGCCGGCTCCCGGGGCCTAGAACAGCGCGCTGGCCAGATCGCGGCGGGCTCGGACGAGCCTGGGGTCGTCCGGGTCGACGACGTCGAACAGGCTCAGCAGCCGCTGCCGCGCGGCGTCGCGCTCCGCGCCGCTCGAGCGGCGGACGAGGTCGATGAGGACGGCGAACGCCTCGTCGAGCCGGCCACGCACGACCTCCACGTCGGCGAGTGCCGCCTGCGCCTCCAGGTCGTCGGGTCGCTGCACCGCCGCGTCGCGGACCGCCTGCTCATCGAGTCCGCGGGTGCGCAGCAGCAGCTCGCAGCGGGCCACTGCGGCGGCGGCCTGGGGATCCTCCGGGTCGCGCGCAAGGATCTCGCGGTACGACGCGAGTGCCGCGTCGAGATCACCGCGCTCGAGTGCAGCCTGTGCCGCGTCGTAGGCCGGGTCGCTGACGGGCGGCGGGGATCCCGCCGCGACTTCCGGCGCCGCGTCCCCGCTGACACCATTGGCCGCAGCGACTCGCAGCACCTCGTCGAGCACACCGCGGATCTGCTGCTCGGGCAGCGCACCCTGGAACAGCGGCACCGGCTGGCCCT
>JAVEEE010000054.1 GCA_030840615.1 Frankiaceae bacterium
CCTGCATCGACATGCGCGTCTTGCCGGAGCCACCGGGCCCGACCACGGTGACGAGTCGCGACTTGCGCAGCAGGTCACGTAGCTGGTCGCAGTCGCGTCCCCGGCCGACGAAGCTCGTGCGTGGCAGGGGCAGGTTGTTGGCGCCGCGCCACACCCCCGGCAGGGGTGGGAACTCCTGCGCCAGTCCCGGGCCGCGCAGCTCGAACAGTGGCTGCGGCACATCGAAGTCCTTGAGGCGATGTGCACCCAGCGGCTCGACCTCCAAACGTGCCGGAGTCCGCCCGGCGATTGCCGCGAGTGTTGACTCCGTCAGCAGGGTCTGACCGGGGTGCGCTGCCTGCACCACCCGAGCCGCCTGATGCACGGCGAGGGCGACGTAACCGCCGTCGTAGGGGACGGCATAGCCGGTGTGCAATCCGGCGCGGATGCGAATCTCACCGTCCGGCGGCCACGGATGGTCGGCGAGAGCAACTTGCGCCGCCGCGGCCGCGCTCACTGCTTGAGCCGCGTCGGCGAAGACGGCGAGATAGCCGTCACCTTCATGGAAGACCACCGACCCACCGTGGGACGCGAAGGCTGAGTCGACAATGCGGTCGTGCCGGGCGAGCAGCGCTGGCCACTCGTCCTGCCACCGCTGGAACAGCCGCGTGGACCCACCGATGTCGGTGAAGAGGAAGGTCACCACGCCGGAGGGCAGCGGCACGGCTGGTGCCTGACCCATCGGCGCCCCCAACCCCCGCCCGACCAGCGACATGTCCATGATGCCGGGTAGCAGCCGGGTTGCGAAGTGAACTCAGGCGTCAGAGGGCCTGCCAACTGTCGCGTTCCTGACGCTTAGCCGCAGTCCGGGGGCTACCGTCCGGATGCAGGGGCGCGCGCTGGGGGGAGACCGGCTCGATGAGGCGATGGCGCTGGCTGGGTGCGGCGCTGCCGCTCGCCGTCGCGGCGACGGTGCTCACGCCGGCGACAGCACACGCAACAGGCGTCGTTGATCTCGTGACCTTCATGTCGGCCAACGAAGGTTCCGGCCCGGTCGCCGTCGGCGCCGACACCGACTTCTACGTCAACGTGCAGAACGTCGGCGACTTCGACACGACGAGCCAGCCGGTGACCGTGGGCCTCTCGGCAGTCAACGGCACGATCACTGGCGTCGGCGACAACTTCAGCGACGTCGGCTTCAACTGCGCCAGCACAGCGTCGTGCACGACGTCGGCGGGGCTTGTCGGCAGCCAGGACGTCCTGCGGATGGTCGTGACCGTTCACGTCGGGACGGCGTCACCATTGACGGTGACCGCAGACGCCGACTCGTCGCCGGACACGGACGCCAACTCGGGCGACAACTCCGCCACGAGCGATCCGGTGACCGTCCAGCAGCCGCCGGCCGTCCAGCTGACGCACACGCTCGTCTACGACCCCGACGACGTCTTCGGCGGCGGGACGACGCACACCAGCGGACCGATCAACCCGGCGAATACGTTCATGGACCTTCGGCTGACCGAGGTCGCGTCACCGCACAACCCCGTCGCGAGCGAGTTCCTGCAGGTCACCTGCCGTAGAGATGGAACGGCGGACGCCTTCGTCGCGCTCAACACGATTCCCTATGGCAACGACTACACGGACGACAACGGTGTCCTGCGGTTCAACATGGACCTCGACCCCACAGCCTACGAGTGTCATCTGCTACATCCCGGCACGCTGAACGGCACGGCGCTCGACCAGCTCGTCACGCTCCAACCGCGCCATACCAACATGGCGACGACCTTCAACACGAAGTCGTTGAGCTATGGCAGGACGATGTCGATCGGTGTGGCACTCACGTTCGACAGTGGCAAGCCGGTCGGCTATGCCAACGCCGCTCCCGTCCAGCTGCAGCGGCGGCCGCTCGGCTCGACCGGCGGCTGGACCGTCGTCAAGACCGCCGAGGCCGACTACGCCACGGGCAAGGCGACCGTGGCGATCAAACCGACCGGCAGCGCCGAATACCGGGTGCGTTTCCCCGGCGTCTACTTCGGCGCGGGTCCCGCCTACTCGTCGCCGGCGGCCATCACCGTGCGGCAGGGCGTGACGACCGTTCTCGATCCGATCGTCGTGCCGCCGGGCGGCGTCAGCATGCTGACGGCACGCGTGCGCCCGGCGCAAGGCGGCGCTCCCGTCACGCTGCAGCACCGGACGGCGAACGGCTGGGCCAACAACACGAGAAAGACACTCACCGCGGCCAGCACCCAGACCTGGCGGTTCAAGCCCCGCAAGCAAGGGGTGGTCGACTATCGGGTGTTCCGCGGCGCACGCGGCACCATCGTCGGCGGTGGCAGCGCACCGGTCACGCTGACCGTGACGCTGAAGGGCAAGGGCAGTGCGAAGTCGCATGCTTACGCCGAGAGCTACCACGGCCATCCGTGGAGCTGGAACCCGTGCGCGACGATCCACTACCGCGTCAATGTCAAGAACGCACCGTCACGGGGACTCGCCGACGTGAAGGAATCCCTGCGTCGCATCCACCTCGTCAACGGACTGAAGTTCCGCTATGACGGGACCACGCATGCCGTGCCGGACCCGTTCCAGGGGCAGGCGGAGGACCTCCTCGTCGCCTGGGTCAGCAAGTCGCCCTACCTGCAGGGTGCAGCCGGGCTCGGCGGCGCGAACGAAGCGCGACCGCGTGGCGACCACATGCTCTACCGCAGCGGGTTCGCGTTGCTCGACGCCGGCCTGAAGCTGAGACCGGGCTTCGGCCGCGGCATCACCGAAGGTCAGCTGCTGATGCACGAGCTGGGGCATGCGGTCGGGCTCGGC
>JAVEEE010000089.1 GCA_030840615.1 Frankiaceae bacterium
CGATCCGCGACTCCTTCGAGCCGGGCACGAGGTGATCGAGCAGTACGCCGAGCCGTGCCTCGGCGCCGGGATCGAAGGAGCGCACGATTTCCGGCAGGTTGTCTGCGCCGGCGAGCTCCTCGATGACGACACCGACGTCGCGCAGGTCGTCGCCCCAGACGGCCTCGACGAGCTCGCAGTCGTGCTTTCCCTCAACGAAGATCCGGCTCGCACGCGCTACCCGCGCTCGCCGCTCCGGCGAGACAACGGATCCGGATGCCGTCCGCCTTGCGCCGACAGGCGACTCCGGGCGCGGCCGCTGCACGCGCACCGGCTTGCCGTCCAGCAGCAGCCCCGTGTCCGTGTAGGGAAACAGCCGGCGCCGGCCGTGCCGATCTTCGAGGGTGACCGCCGCGCGGTCGATGACGACGACCGCACCGCAGAAGCCCGACTGCGCATCCTCGAGCACCAGGTCGAGCTGGGCGTCGATGATCGGCACCTGCGGCCTTGGCTTGGGCGCCAAGGCGTCCGGTCCGTAGTCCCTGCTGCGCACGCGCAGACCGTAGCCTGGCTGGGTGACCGGCCGCACGTACGAGGTGCGCACCTACGGGTGCCAGATGAACGTGCACGACTCCGAGCGTCTGGCCGGACTGCTCGAGGATGCCGGCTACCGCCAGCCCGTCGATGGCGCCGACCCGGATGTCGTCGTCTTCAACACGTGTGCGGTCCGCGAGAACGCTGACAACCGGCTCTACGGCAACCTCGGTCAGCTGGTGCCGGTGAAGAAGGCGCATCCCGGCATGCAGATCGCCGTCGGTGGCTGCCTCGCTCAGAAGGACCAGGCGACGATCCTCGACCGGGCACCCTGGGTCGACGTCGTCTTCGGCACCCACAACATCGGCTCGCTGCCCACCCTGCTCGAACGCGCCCGTGTCGAGCAGGAGTCCCAGGTCGAGCTGCTCGAGGCCCTCGCGGTCTTCCCCTCGACGTTGCCGACGCGTCGTGAGTCGGCGTACCGGGCCTGGGTCAGTGTCAGCGTCGGTTGCAACAACACCTGCACGTTCTGCATCGTGCCGTCGCTGCGCGGCAAGGAGCGCGACCGGCGCCCTGGTGACATCTTGCGCGAGGTCGAGATGCTGGTGGCAGACGGTGTGCTCGAGGTGACACTGCTCGGACAGAACGTGAACTCCTACGGCGTCGAGTTCGGTGACACGCGCGCATTCGGCAAGCTGCTGCGCGCCTGCGGCGACGTCGGCGGGCTGGAGCGGGTGCGGTTCACGTCCCCGCATCCGCGTGACTTCACCGACGACGTCATCGAGGCGATGGCGGAGACCGACAACGTGATGCCGAGCCTGCACATGCCCCTGCAGTCCGGCTCGGACCGCGTGCTCAAGGAGATGCGCAGGTCCTACCGGGCCGACAAGTTCCTCGGCATCATCGAACGGGTGCGGGCGGCGATGCCGTCGGCCGCGATCACGACAGATGTCATCGTCGGCTTCCCCGGCGAGACTGAGGACGACTTCGCGCAGACTCTCGACGTCGTGCGAGCGGCGCGGTTCGCGGGCGCCTTTACCTTCCAGTACTCCAAGCGGCCCGGCACACCGGCGGCGGACCTGCCCGGACAGGTGCCGAGCGACGTCGTGGCCCAACGCTACGAGCGGCTGGTCGCGGTCGTCGAGGACGTCGCCTGGGAGCAGAACAAGACAGCCGTCGGTACGCCGGTCGAGGTGCTCGTCGCCGAAGGTGAGGGCCGCAAGGACCGTGCCACGCATCGACTGTCCGGCCGTGCCCGCGACAACCGCCTTGTCCATCTTGCCCCGTGCGACGCTCGCCCCGGCGATGTGGTCGAGGCATGTGTCACCTATGCAGCGCCGCATCATCTCGTCGCGGACCAGATCGTCGCGGTGCGGCGTACCCGGGGTGGCGACGCGTGGCAGTCGAGCCAGGAGACAGCGCCGGTCACCGGGGTACCGCTCGGCATGCCGGCGATGCGTCCGGCCTGATGGCCGGACGCATCACCGCTGCTGGAGACGACCCCTAGTTCGGGCTGCCGGAGACCAGTGCGCCGGTGAAGGTCACCGCAGTGACCGGCACCTTCGCGCAGTTCTGCGCGGTGGTGGTCGGCTTGAAGGCCACGTCACCGGCGACCGTGTCGCCGGCCGCGAGCGCCGGGTTCGTGCTGGACGTGACCTTGCCCGTGATTGTCTGGTTGGCGGTCACACCCTTCGTCGTCACCGTCGCGGTGGTTGTCTGCCCGGTGCTCCAACTGATCGTCGCGGAGAGGGCGAGGTTGCCGCTTGCGCAGCTGGCCTTGGTCGTCACCGGGTTGGGCGATGTCGTGATGGTGGCGGTGGTGACCTTGGTGTTAGGCGCGGTGGCGCCGCCCGAGCGGCAGTTCTTCAGGCTGACGCCGCTGAGCCTGATCGACTGGGACTTGGCCGTCTGCGTCAGGCCGGGGCTGATGGTGGCCGACCCGGTGAGCGTGCACGCCGCCCCCCTGGGCGCAGCCTGCGCGGACGGGATGCTCACGAGGGCGATGAGCGTCAGGATGACGGCGGTGGCGGGGCTTACGACCCGACGTTTCATGGGCGATCTCCACTTCGCGAGCCGGGCGCGGCGGCCAGGTCGGCGCAGCACTGCCGGACGGTTGCCGGGGCGGACAGTAGAGATCACCGTAGAGCAGGGCAAGAGAGGTCATATCGCCTGCCGGCCGCTGGCCCTAGCCTGGTTCGGTGCTGGTCGCCGCTGCGGTGCTACCGCACCCCCCACTTCTCGTCCCCGCGCTCGCCTCGGGCGCTGCGGCTGAGCTCGACGAGCTACGCACCGCCTGCAGCGACGCCGTACGGCGGTTGCACGACGAGACCTCCGACCGCCTCTTTGTCGTCGGGGCCGATCTCGGCCCGCGGGGGTGGTCATTCGCGCCCTGGGCGCCTGGCGCGCCGGAAGCCGCGCTCGGCCTCGACGTACCCGAACCGATGGCGCTGCCGCTGCTCGTCGGCGCCTGGCTCACCCGGGGCATCCGCCGCTCGTTCGTGGTGGTCGATGCCGAGCTCGACCCGGCGGAGTGCGCCGCGGTCGGAGCCGACCTCGCCGGCTCTGCCGAGCGGGTCGCGCTCCTCGTGATGGGCGACGGGTCGGCGCGGCACAGCGTGCAGGCGCCCGGCTACGTCGACGAACGCGCGGGCCGCTTCGACGACTCCGTGGCCGCGGCCTTCGCGGCGGCCGACCCGTCCGCCCTGCTGGGCATCGACCCGGGACTCGCGGACGACCTGTTGGTCGCCGGGCGGGCGCCGTGGCAGGTGCTCGCGGGCGCTGCCGCCGGGCAGTCCTGGCAGGCGGAGGGGTCACGCACGGAGGCTCCGTACGGCGTCGGTTACCACGTTGTGACCTGGCTGCCGGCAGGACCGGCCGTGTCCAAGGCGAAAGTCGCTCGTTAGGTCGTTGTCCGACCGAGATCGACTGCCATTCCCATGCGGAGGAATCGTGACCCGTTCCACCATGCTGCTCGCGCTCGCGGGAACGACGGCGCTCGGCGCCGGCGTGCTCGCAGCCGGCGCCGACGCGTCGACCGCGCACAAGTCGACCCTGCGGTTCTCGCACGAGGTCGTGGTCGACCAGCAGCGGTCCGGCTTCGAGCCGGACATCGCGATCGACGGCGCCGACCGGTGGTACTCGAGCGTGCCCAACGGCTCCTCGTCGACGCACAGCTTCATCTGGCGGTCGCTCGACCACGGCAAGAGCTTTCAGATGATTCCGGGCCAGGTCGGCCTGGGCAAGCCTCTCACCTGCTTCCAGGGCGGCGGTGACACCGAGTTCGCGTTGGACAAGAAGGGCGACATCTTCTTCTCCGACCTGCAGAACCTCACCAACCTGTCCAACAGTGTCAGCACGGACCACGGCGCGACCTTCCAGACGCAGTGCGTCTCCGTGACCAACACGCCCGTCGACCGCATGTGGTACGCCGTACACGGCAACCTCGGCGACCCTGACTTCGCCATCTACGAGGAGTACGACGCCGTCCTGTCCGGCCTCAACGTCAACGGCAACTTCCCGACCAACCAGCTGGTCGAGGTCGTCAGCCACGACGGCATCAACTTCCAGCCGGTGATCAACTCGCGGCTGGCCTCCGGGCACCTCGACGACGACTGCCTCGGCGGCGGGATGCCCAACTGCGTCACCGACGACGAAGGCATTCCCGGCAACCAGGTGCTCGCCAAGAACGGCGACCTGCTCATCGCGCACAGCGGTGGTGACGGCAACCAGGTCATCGTCAGCCGCGGACACCCGAGCGAGATCGCCGGCGGCGTCACCCAGGCCAGCTGGAAGAACTACGTCCTCAACGCGTCGCTGTGCCCGGACAAGCCGCACGCCCCGCCGGGCATCTGTGGCGCCGCCAACTTCGCCACCATCGCCGAAGACAGCGCCGGCCACTTCTACGTCGCATTCTCCTCGCAGAAGACCGACCTCAACGGCAAGGCGATCGGCCCCTACCAGACCTACGTCGTCGCCTCGAAGGACGGCTTCCACTGGGGACGCCCCACGCTCGTCAGCCGCGGCGGTTCCAACGCGTTCTCCTGGATCACTGCCGGCTCGAACGGCCGTGCCGCAGTCGCGTGGTACCACGCGAACGAGACGAGTGAGAAGGGCCAGTACCTGCTCGACAACCTCACGCACGCCGAGATCAGCGTGCAGGTGGGGGAGAGCCTCGACGCGCTCTCGGCGCATCCGCACTGGAGCGTCGCCACCGTCTCCGAGCACCCGATCAAGTACGGCCCGATCTGCACCTCGGGTACGACGTGCACCGTCTCGATGGGTGACCGCAGTCTCGGGGACTACCTCGAGGTCAACCACGACGCGCAAGGCGCGCTGGTCCTGGCATACGTGAACGACACCTCCAACACGTTCACGGTCGGACCCACCGGCGCCATCGCCGAGAACGGCCCGGTCGTCATGGTCAAGCAGATCGGCGGCCCTAGCCTCATCGCCGGTCGTATCTCCGGTCCCGGCAAGGGCCCGGGTGCGGCGTGGAACTCGGTCACCGACAGCAGGGGCGACGACTTCTACAACGCGGCCGCGCAGCACCTGCCCGCCGGCGCCAACCTCGACCTCACCGGCGCGTCGATCCGCGAGGACGCCAAGGGCCTCGTCATCACCATGCGGGCGAAGTCGCTGGCCAACCTGCGGATCGCTCCGACCGCGGGTGGCACCACCGGCGAGTGGATCACGCGGTTCACGACCTACAACCCGCACACCCCGGGCAACGGGCACATCTACTACGCCGGCATGGAGTCGTTTGCGGGTCAGGCACCGCGGTTCTTCGCGGGCGACACCGCGCCGACGCAGGTGCCCAGTGAGCAGATCAGCATGCTGTTCGACTCCAACACGTCGGTGCCAGGCTCGGTGCAGGGCAAC
>JAVEEE010000103.1 GCA_030840615.1 Frankiaceae bacterium
GCACGACGACGGTGGTCTACCTGCTCGACACATCGGCCCCCGCGGTCCCGGTCCTCACGGCGCCGGCCAGCCCGTCACCGATCGAGCAGCCGGTGTGGATCTGGACCGCCGAGAGCGGCGTCACGGCCGTCTGCACGGTGACCGACTCGACCGGCAAAGTGGTGCAAGGGCCGGTCGTCTGCTCCTCCCCGTTTGCGGGGGCCTTCAGGCGCCTGCCCGACGGGACCTACACCTTGACCGTCGTGGTGACCGATGACGCCGGCAACCACTCGGCGCCGGCAACGTCGACGTTCATCCTCGACCGGCAGGCGCCGGTGCCGCCCTCGGTCGTGCCGCCGCGCTCGCCCGACAACGCGCACCACCCGCAGTGGCAGATCAGCGCACCGCGGGGTGCCTTGCTGACCTGCACGCTGCTGCACGGTCGTACCGTCATCTTCGGGCCGGCGGCGTGCCCGGCCGACGGTGTCTTCTCCCTCGTCGGCATGCCGGACGGCACCTACACGTTGCGGGTCACGGCGACGGACTCGGCGGGCAACGTCAGCGCCGTGTCGGTGTCCACCTACGTGCTGGACACGACATCGCCGGCGGCTCCGCGCCTGGACTACCACTCGCCGTCGCCATCGACGAGCACCTCACCGTTCTGGGGCTTTACGCTCCCCGTCGGTACGACGGGCCGATGCGTGCTGATGCGCAACGGCACGGTGATCTCCTCGAGGCCCAAGTGCACCGGCGCGGTGTCGTTCGACCTCTCCGGTCGGCCGGCGGGCACCTACACGGTGCAGATCGTGGCCGTCGATGCCGCCGGCAACGTGAGCAAGCCGCTCGTCGTCACGTATGTCCTCGGGCACAAGTCCCCGGTCGTCACGCCGCCGCCCCCGGACCCCGGCCCGACCGACAGCGGGACCGGCGGCCACCACCCCAACGGGAGCAACGGTGGCAAGCACCACCCGGCGCCTTCACCCGGCCTGATCCAGCACACCATCGACCGGCTCGACCAGCTGGCCGGCGGGCTGCGCAACGGCGGCAAGAAGGCCGTTCACCACGTGGTCGACGTCGCGACCCGCGTCCTGCCGGCCATCCATGACCGTTTCACCGAGGACGTCTCCTCGGCCGTTCAGGGAGTGGTCGACGCGGTGAGCCACGCGGGTGGCGGCACCGGCTTCCCGTTGCTTCTGCTGCTGGTGGTGCTGATGTTCCTGCTCATGCAGAACCGGATCGACCGTCGGGATCCAAAACTTGCCCTCGCGTCTGTTGCTGCCGATGACACAGTGGAGTTCCTGCCACCACCCAGCCGAGGAGCAGAGGGATGAGCGCCGCTGGCCAGCGGGGCAACGATGTCGTTTCGCTCGACGAACGACTGCTCTACCTGCGCGTCCTGCGGGCCGTGCTGGCGGGTGCGACCGTCCTCGACGCGGCGCTGCTGCCCGGCGGACTTCGGCAACCGTTCGCGGTGGTCGGCTCCTTCGCGCTGGCCTACCTGGTCATCTGCCTGCTCGCCGAGGCCGCGTGGAGGCTGATGCGCCGGCGCGGGCTGTGGCTGTTCGGCTCGCTGCTCATGCTCGACGGCATCTACCTGGCCTGGGCGGCGTACATCACGGGTGGCTCGGCCGGGCCGTTGCGCTACCTGATCCTTGTGCACCTGGGTGCGGTCACGCTGCTCGCGTCGTACCGCACCGGAGTGAAGCTCGCCCTCTGGCACTCCTTGCTGCAGCTGTGTGTCTTCTACGCCGAACGCGCCGGCACGTTGAGCGGCGGACCTAGGGACATCACCACCGAGTGGTATCGGATCATCGCGTTCATCGTCGCGTTGTGGACGCTGACCCTGACGATCGCAACGCTCGCGGCGGTGAACGAGCGCGAGCTGCGCCGGCGCCGCTACGAGCTGGAGCGGCTCGCGCAGATGGGCCGGTCGTTGGAGGACGCGAACGACCCGCTCGGAGTCGGCGACGTGCTGCTCGACACGCTGTCGGACACGTTCGGCTTCCAGCGGATGGCATTGTTCGAGGTCGTCGAGGACGTGTCACCGCGGCTGCTCACCTGCCGCAACCTGATCGACGCGGTTGTCGCGGACTTCACGATCGGGGAAGGCTCCGTGCTGGGCACAGCGCACGCCGACCGGCGCACGCTGCTCGTGCAGGACATCGACCCGGCGGTCGACCCGTGGTTGGCCGCGATCATGCCGGACGCGCACAACGTTGCGATCGTGCCGTTGGTCGCCGACGCGGTCGTCGGGGTGCTCGTTGCCGAGACCGGACAGCGCGGCGGGGGTCGGATCGAGCGGCGCATCGTCGCGACGACGGAGAGATTCGCCGGTCATGCCGCGCTCGCGATGCGCAACGCCAACCTGCTCGAGCGCATGCAGCAGATGGCGGTCACCGACGGCCTGACGGAGCTTGCCAACCGCCGTTCCTTCGACCGTTCGCTGGAACGCGAGCTGACGAGGGCGGCCCGCACCGACGGGCGGCTGTCGGTCGTGCTGCTCGACATCGACCACTTCAAGGTCCTCAACGACACTTACGGCCACGTGGTCGGCGACACGGTGCTCCGCCAGGTCGCCCAGGCGCTCAAGGACTGTGGCCGCGAATACGACACGATCGCCCGTTACGGCGGCGAGGAGTTCGCGGCGGTGCTGCCGGGCTGCTCGTCCGCGCTCGCGTTGCAGGTGGCGGAGCGTCTCCGGCGAGCAGTCGAGGAGGCCGCGGCCGACGTGCCCGTCACGGCGAGCGCGGGTGTCGCGACCTATCCCTACGACGGCATCGACGCCAACGGTCTGCTGCACGCGGCCGACCAGGCGCTCTACGCCGGCAAGCGCGACGGACGCAACACGGTGCGGTCGGCCGAGCAGGCCCGCGCGGTGATGGCGCCGATCGCGAACATCACGCTCTGACGCCGGGACGCGCGCTGGCCTAGGGTCGGCCGCGTGACGGACGAGACGGCGGGCGCGCGGCACTTCGGTGAAGAGGGCGGCCTGCTCTCCTACGGCGAATACCTGCACCTCGACGTGCTGCTAGCGCAGCAAGCTCCCCAGTCGCAGAAGGCAGAGTCGGATCTGCCGGCGCACGACGAGCTGCTGTTCATCACGATCCACCAGGTCTACGAGCTGTGGTTCAAGCTGCTGCTGCACGAGCTGACGACGGTGCGCGACCTGTTGCTCGGCGCCGGGCGGGGGGACGGCGACCCCGACCGCGAGCGGATGTGGGCGTGCCGGCATCTGCTGCGGCGGGCCGAGCAGGTCGAGCAGGTGCTCATCGCGCAACTGCCGGTGCTCGAGACGATGACGCCGCAGGACTTCCTCGACTTCAGGTCGCTGCTGTCGCCCGCGTCGGGCTTTCAGTCGGTGCAGTTCCGGGAGTTGGAGTTCCTCTCCGGGCTGAAGGACCGCGCGTTCCTCGGCCGGCTCCGGGCGGCCACCGACGAGGAACGGGCACGGCTGGAGCAGCGGCTCGAGGATCCGTCGCTGTGGGACGGGTTCCTCGCGGCGCTGGCCGCGCGCGGACTCGCGGTCGGAAGCGACGACGAGGTGCAGGCTGCGCTCCTGACGGTGGCGCGAGACCGGGCGGCGTACGGCGACCTGTGGGACGTAGCCGAGGGGCTGCTGTCGCACGACGAGCTGTCCGCGCAGTGGCGGGCGCTGCACGCGACGGTGGTGGAGCGGCAGATCGGCTACAAGCAGGGGACCGGCGGCTCGACCGGAGCGACCTACCTGCGTGGGCGACGCGACCTGCGGTTCTTCCCGCTGTTGTGGGAGCTGCGGACGGCGCTCTGAGGTCGGACGCGGAGCAGCTAATTTCGGGCAGGAGTCACAGTTGTCCCCAGGGCAACATTCCTGCGTTGTACGTCGGAGATGTCCTGGTTAGTGTGCTGCCGTTCCGTCCCAGCACTCAGCGCAGCACCGCCGATCCCGAGGCCGCCCGTGGACTCCACCGCTGTCGTCGAGGAAGAGGTCCGCGAGCTCGTCCGGCGCCGCGGCCTCGACCCGTCGAAAGACGCCGTTGCGATCCGCCGGTTGGTCGACGAGGTCATCACCGAGTACGACGAACGGACGCTGTCGAGCTCACTGTCCCCGCTCGGTGACCCGCGCGGGGCAGCTCGCGCGGTCTACGACGCGGTCGCCGGCTTCGGCCCGTTGCAGACCTATCTCGACGACCCCTTGATCGAAGAGATCTGGATCAACGATCCAGGTCGTGTCTTTGTCGCGCGGCGTGGTCACAGTGAGCTGACGACGACGATCCTCACCGCCGGTGAGGTTCGTGACCTGGTCGAACGAATGCTCAAG
>JAVEEE010000121.1 GCA_030840615.1 Frankiaceae bacterium
CAGACCCTCCTCGCGCATCACCCTGCAAGCCTGGGTGCCCGAGTAGTCAAACTCGCACGCCTGGCCGATGACGATCGGACCAGAGCCGATGACGCGAACGCTGGAGATGACGGTGCGGCGCGGCATCAGCGACCGCCTCCGATTGCCAGCGCAAGTCCGACGACGCCGGCGACCGTGACGAACGCCGCAACCAGACCGGCGAGGACAGCGTGCGGACCGAGCCGGCCACGGACGACATCGTGGTTGGTGTCGTCCGGATGATGCGCGTGCACCACCGCTTCGACGGCCTCGACCCTCGATCCGCCTTCGTAGGGTTGGTCGGTCACCGGCTCGTCTCCATCAGGTCCGCGAACACGGCGAAGAGCCCGGTCGCGTCATGCGGGCCGGGCGCGGCTTCAGGGTGGTACTGCACCGAGAAGGCCGGCCGGTCGAGGCAGCGCAGACCCTCCACGACGCCGTCGTTGAGATCGACATGACTGACCTCGACGCGGCCGTAGGGCGTGTCGGCGGGGCCGTCGATCGGTGCGTCGACTGCGAACCCGTGGTTGTGGCTGGTGATCGCGACCTTCCCGGTGGAGCGGTCCTGGACGGGCTGGTTGACTCCGCGATGGCCGAACCGCAGCTTGTAGGTCCCGAAGCCGAGCGCTCGGCCGAGGACCTGGTTGCCGAAGCAGATGCCGAACACCGGCCGGCCGGCATCGAGCACACCACGCACCGCATCCACGGCGTAGTCGGCCGTCGCCGGGTCACCGGGCCCGTTCGAGAAGAAGACGCCGTCCGGAGCGACGGCGAGCAGCTCGGCGGCGGTGGATGTCGCGGGAATGATGTGCACCTCACATCCCTGTTGCGCGAGATAGCGGGGCGTGGACGACTTCATGCCGAGGTCCATGGCTGCGACCACGAACCGCTTCCGGCCGACCGCGGGAACGACGAACGCCTCGGGGGTCGACACCTCACGGGCCAGGTCCGCGCCGACCATGCCCGGTGCCGTCAGCACCCGGGCAAGGAGTGCTTCCGGATCGCGTTCGACGCTACTCACGCCGACGCGCATCGCACCGCGGTCACGCAGATGCCGAGTAAGCGCCCGCGTGTCGATGCCACTGATGCCGACGACTCCCTGGTCGGCGAGCTCGTCGTCGAGCGAGCGCCTCGACCGCCAGCTGCAGGGTCGGCGGGCCGGGTCGCGGACGACGTAGCCACTCACCCAGATACGGCGGGACTCCGTGTCTTCGTCGTTGACCCCGGTGTTGCCGATGTGCGGGGCGGTCTGTACGACGACCTGTCGGTGGTAGGAGGGATCGGTGAGCGTCTCCTGGTAGCCCGTCATCCCGGTGCTGAACACGGCTTCACCGAACGTCTCGCCGGCAGCGCCGTAGGACTCGCCTCGGAAAGTGCGGCCGTCCTCGAGCACGAGCAGCGCGGGGTCAGCCATCGACGTCCTTTCGGTTGGACCTCAGCCGCTGCACCTTGTGATCTGCGCGCAGCCGCTGCACGACTATCCAGCTGCTGAATGCCACGAAGATTGCCGCAGCCACGATGCCGACAACCGCGCCGCCCCAGCCGGACCCGCGAGCCGCTAGTGCGGTCATGCGGGCTTGCCGTCGAGAACCGTGGCCCGCCCGCGAAGGAGTGTCGCCACCACGCGGCCGGGCAGCGTCCGACCCGCGAACGGGGTATTGCGTCCGCGGCTGGCACTCTGCCTCGGGTCGACGGTCCAGGAGGCGTCGGCGTCGATCAGGACAAGGTTGGCGGGGGCGCCGGGGGTCAGCGGCTGGCCCTGACCGGTCAGCCGCCCGATGCGTGACGGCCGGACGCTCATGCGGTCGGCCATCCCGGCCCAGTCGAGGTGGCCGGTCTCGATCATGGCGGCGATGACGACCGAGACCGCGGTCTCGAGACCGGTCATGCCGAACGATGCGGCCGCCCACTCGGTTTCCTTGTCCTCCAGGGCATGAGGCGCATGGTCGGTCGCTACGACGTCGATGGTCCCGTCGGCCAGGGCCGCGCGCAGCGCCGCGACATCGTCAGCTGTCCGAAGCGGGGGGTTGACCTTGAAGACCGGGTCGTAGGTCTCGACCTCGTCGTCGGTGAGGAACAGATGGTGTGGGGTCACTTCGGCGGTGACGTTCCAGCCCTTGCCCTTGGCCCACCGGACCAGCTCGACGGAGCCCGCGGTCGAGACGTGGCAGAAGTGCACGCGACCGCCGACGTGTGCGGCGAGCAGGCAGTCACGGGCGATGACCGCTTCCTCGGCGACGGCCGGCCACCCCGCCAGGCCGAGCCGGGAGGACTGCGCGCCCTCGTTCATCTGGGCGCCCTCGGTGAGCCGCGGCTCCTGAGCGTGCTGGGCGATCACCCCGTCGAAGGCCCTGAGGTACTCCAGCGCGCGTCGCATCACCAGCGGGTCGGACACGCAGTGACCGTCGTCGGAGAAGACCCGCACTCGTGCAGCCGACTCGGCCATCGCGCCGAGCTCAGCGAGGTGCTCGCCGCGAAGCCCGACGGTGACCGCGCCCACCGGATGCACGTCGCAGTGGCCCGCATCCTGGCCCAGCCGCCAGACCTGCTCGACGACACCGGCCACGTCCGCGACCGGCTCCGTGTTGGCCATTGCGTGAACAGCGGTGAAGCCACCGAGCGCTGCGGCGAGCGTTCCCGTCTCGACCGTCTCGGCGTCCTCGCGCCCGGGCTCACGCAGATGCGTGTGCAGGTCGACCAGCCCCGGCAGGGCGATCAGCCCACCGGCGTCGTAAGTCTGCGCACCCGCGGGCGCCGTGTCGACGAAAACCCCGTCCTCGACGTAGAGCGTCGTGGGGGGGGCGCCCAACGGTCGGACCCCGTCGAGCACCCAGCCGGTCATACCGCCCCCTCGTTGACGTCGGTCAGCGCGCCCCCGAGCAGCAGGTAGAGCACCGCCATGCGCACCGACACACCGTTGGCGACCTGCTCCACGATCGTCGAGCGCACGCTGTCGGCGACTTCGGCGGCGATCTCGACGCCACGGTTCATCGGCCCGGGGTGCATCACGATCGCGTCGTCGGGCAGCAGCGCCATCCGTCGCCCGTCGACGCCGTAACGGCGCGCGTACTCCCGAGTCGTGGGGAAGAATCCGCCGTACATGCGCTCGCGTTGCACCCGCAGCATCATCACGACGTCGCTCTTCGGAAGCACCGCGTCGAGGTCGAACGACACGTTGCAGGGCCATGTCTCGACACCGACGGGCAGCAGCGTCGGCGGCGCGACGAGGGTGACGTCGGCGCCGAGGGTGTGCAGCAGCAGCACGTTGCTGCGGGCCACCCGGGAGTGCAGGACGTCGCCGACGACAGCGACGTGGAGACCTTCGACGCGTCCGAGTCGCTGCCGCATCGTGAACGCGTCGAGTAACGCCTGCGTCGGATGCTCGTGCGTGCCGTCACCGGCGTTGACGACGCTGCCACGGATCCAGTGCGCCAGGCGGTGCGGCGCACCGCTGGCCGAGTGCCTTACGACGACTGCGTCGGCGCCCATCGCCTCGAGGGTCAGCGCCGTGTCCTTGAGCGACTCCCCTTTGGAGACGCTCGAGCCCTTGGCGGAGAAGTTGATGACGTCGGCGGACAGGCGCTTGGCCGCGACCTCGAACGATGTCCGGGTGCGGGTCGAGTCCTCGAAGAAGAGGTTGACGACGGTGCGGCCGCGCAGGGTCGGCAGCTTCTTGATGGGCCGGTCGGCGAGGTGTGCCAGCTCTTCGGCCGTGTCGAGCACCAGCACGGCGTCGTCGCGGCTCAGGTCGGCCGCTGAGAGCAGGTGCCGGTTCATCGCGCGACCTCACCGGTCGGACGGCTCACGTCGGCGGGTCCGAGGAGCACCCCGTCGCGTCCGTCCGTCTCGTCGAGCAGGACGTGCACCGTCTCGCCCATCGAGGTCGGGATGTTCTTGCCGACGTAGTCGGCGCGGATCGGCAGCTCACGATGCCCACGATCGACCAGCACCGCCAACTGCACGGCCCGCGGCCGCCCGAGATCGGACAGGGCGTCGAGAGCGGCCCGGACGGTGCGACCCGAGAACAAGACGTCGTCGACCAGGACGACGACCCTGCCGTCGACGCCGTCCGGCGGGATCTCGGTCTCCTCCAGGGGACGGATCCCCCGCAGTCGCAGATCGTCGCGATACATCGTCACATCGACGGATCCGACC
Source organism: Frankiaceae bacterium (assembly GCA_030840615.1). Lineage (GTDB taxonomy): Bacteria > Actinomycetota > Actinomycetes > JAFAQI01 > JAFAQI01 > JAFAQI01. The sequence goes on from JAVEEE010000121.1 coordinate 4,174, forward strand.
GGCACCGCCGTGCCCTCGACGCTCGCAATGCGTTCAGCGAGGCGGCGGGCCAGGGTCACACCCCGGGTGGGGATGCCCAGCAGCACGACGTCGTCGGCACCATGGTTGCGTTCGACGATCTCGTGGGCGATGCGGGTGAGCGCCCGGCCCACGTCGGGGGCCTCGAGGACGGGCCGCGCGGCGGAGGGATCGCCGGTGACCGGTCGGGTGGGTGCAGGGGTCATCCTGCTGCCTCCTTCCCCGCCTCACAGGACGGGTCGTTAAAGGACGTTGTGCAGCTGCCGGCCACCGTAGCAGCCGAGTGCGACGCGACCGGCTTCACGCGGGCGACACGCAGCGACCGTGCTTGACGATCACCACAGGACCCCCTAGCGTCACTGTCTGTAACCACCGGAACGAGGCGACGACATCGAGGACAAAGCGGTCACCAGACGCCAGCTACCACAGTGGCATCGCCCCTCGATCGAGCCAATGGTGAGACCGGCGTTCCGGCCGTGACGGGCCCAGCTAGCCCGGACGAGCCGACCGGAGCCGCCATGACCGTCGAAACGCCGACGCCCTACGCCAAGGCGCTCGGGCAGCGGCTGCGGGCGATCCGGATGCAGCAGGGCATGTCCTTGCACGGTGTCGAGGAGAAGTCCCAGGGGCGCT
>JAVEEE010000030.1 GCA_030840615.1 Frankiaceae bacterium
GGCGCGACACCGACAAGCATGCGGGCTCGGACCCCTGCCACCGCGCGCTGCGTCGCCACCTCGACCAGACCGGTGCCGCTGTGCACGGCGATCGTCGCCGCGGTGGTGTGGTCGACGAAGGGGTCAAACGTGCCGACGCGCGGCAGGCCGAATGTCTGGCGAACCCGGTCGACGCGGAGGACGTTTCCTTCCAGCCGCGCGCTCGGTTCGGTCTCCTCCTCACCCGCGCCGAACACCGGCCCGAGGCCGAGCGCCGCGCCCGGGTTGACGGTGAGCGCGTCGAGGACGAGGCCGACCGGAGCTCGAACCTCGAGGTGTCCCTTGATCGAAGCGGCCGGGCCGGCCAACACCGGCGATGGGATGCGCGGAGCGAGCTCGTCGCCGGTCCACACGAGGACGAGGCCTTGCCAGGAGTCGGTGCTGAAGACCGGGAGCCGGATCCGGCCGGCCGGCCGCTCATCGGCGGTGAGGTTGGGGATGGCGGTGCACCGGCCAGAGGCGCCGTCGAAGATCCAGCCGTGGTAGCCGCACTGGATCTGTCCATCGCCGGTGACCCGCCCGAGAGACATCGGCAGCCGCCGGTGGGGACACAGATCGTCGACCGCGCGGACGACGCCGCGGCCGTCGCGGTAGAGGGCGAGGTCGCGTCCGGCCAGTCGGACGGCGACGGGCGCGTCACCGATGTCCGTCTCCGCCGCGACGGCCCACCATCCGGACAGCGCGTCACCACGTGCGGTGAAGCTCTCCGGCCCCGGCTCGGCAGCGGGGGACTCCGGTTGGCGTGCAGTTGGGGTCGTCGTCACGCGAACGGCCTCCTCGGCAAGGTTGTCGGTCACGTCTTGTCTGTCGTCGTACCCGCCTCGGAGCGGTACGACGTGCCCTGCGCGAACAGCTCGCGCATCGGCGCGACTGTCGCAAGGTGCGCAAGGATGCCGCCGTCGACGCTGATGACCTGTCCGGTGATGTAGCCGGAGAGATCAGATGCCAGGAAGACCACGGTGTCCGCGATGTCGCGGGGCCGACCGAGGCGCGGGACGAGGCAGTTCGCAATGAAGAGATCCGCGATCGGTTTCGGGAGGCGGTCCTCCTCACCGGGCCGGACGATGAGCCCGGGCGCGATGGCATTGACACGCACACCACTCGGGCCGTAGGCCGTCGCCATGTGACGAGTCATCGCATTGAGCGCACCCTTACCGGACGCATAGGCGAGGTTGGTCAGATCACCGGTCAACGACTGGCCCGAGGAGATGTTGATGATCGAGCCGCCGCCGCCCTCGACCATCACCGGGATCACGTGCTTGCTCATCAGCATCGGGCCGCGGGCGTTGATCGCCGTGACCTGCTCCCAGACATCCACGTCCATGTCGGCCACGTTGCGATCGCGGTCCGTGAAGCCGGTCGCCCCCGCGTTGTTGTCGAGGATGTCGATGCGACCGAAACGGCTGACGGTGTCCTGCACAACCGCGCGCACGCTTGATTCGTCGGTGATGTCGGCGGTCTTGGCCGCGACTTCGTGTCCCTTGGCCTCGAGCGCGGCGCGGACCTCGTCGAGTGGCTCCTCGCGCAGGTCGGTGAGCATGACCCGAGCTCCCGCCTCGCAGAGGGCGAGGACGGTCTCCGAGCCGATCCCGCCCGCAGCCCCGGTGACGAGAGCGACCCTTCCGGCGAGGATCGACATGACGTCCCTTCTTCTTGCCTCTGGTCGCCTTGGTGCTCAGGTGGCGACGGTCTGACCAGCTTCGTGCCGGCGTGCATCGGCTTGCTTCACCATGTCGACGGCGATCGCCACCCAGGCGTCGAGGTCGTTGTTCTTCATCTGCACGGTGGACGCGATGTCGGCCGGGACGAACGTCTCGACGCGATCGACTCCCTCGAGCACCGTGACGATCGCTTCGGCGGCGACAGATGGTGGGTGCTTCGGCCCGGCGTAGTGAGAAGGCTCGGCGTCGCCGGCGTCCCAGATCGGGGTGTCGAAAGGTCCGGGAGTCACCAGTCGCACGTCCACACCCGATCCGGCGAGGTCCACCGCAAGAGTCTCGGTGAAGCCCGCCAGCGCGTACTTGCTCGCGACGTACGCAGCCTCGCCGCCGCTCGGCAGCCGTCCGGCGATCGACCCGACGAAAACGAGCGCACCGGCCCCCCGCTCGACCATGCGAGGCGCGAGGGTGCACGCCATGCTCGCCGGGCCGAGGAAGTTGATGCGCATGACCCGCTCGACTTCGGCGTAGGGCAGATGCGGCGCGGTGTGGCGACTCGAGACGGCGGCGTTGGATACCAGCGCGTCAAGCCCGCCCAACCGGTCCCATATCTCGACGGTGGCCCGCTCGGCTGCCGCGCTGTCGCCGACGTCGACGGCAAGGACGCAGCTGTCTGCACCAGCGCCTGCTTGCCGAGCGGCGTCGAGGACCTCGTCGAGCAGCGCCTTGCGCCGCGCGACCAGCGCGACCGTGGCGCCCTTGGCGCCAAGAGCCACCGCGAGCGCCGCTCCGATGCCCGTTGACGCCCCGGTGACCAGGACGCGCGCGCCGCGCAGCTGCATGCGGGTCCTCCGGGCGTGAAGTCCACCCGGAAGCATCCGAGCAGATGAGGCAGAATATGTGCTTCCTGTCACGGAAGCAAGGGTGGAGGCCGGGGATGGACACGTCGATGCAGGGCCGAGTCGTGTTGATCACCGGCACCGGCGGCGGCCAGGGCCGCGCTGCTGCGCTGGCCTTTGCGGCGGAGGGCGCACTTGTCGTCGGGTGCGACGTCGACGCGGACAGCCACGCCGAGACGACGCGGCTGGTTGCCGAAGCCGGCGGCGTTCTGACGGGGGCTGCTCCGGTGGACCTGTCCGACGCCGACCAGGCGGCGGCCTGGGTGGATGCTGCACAGGCGGAGCACGGGCGAATCGACGTGCTCTACAACAACGCCTCGGCCTCAAGGTTCGCCCCGATCGCAGAGATGTCGTCCGAGGACTGGCGGTTCACGGTCGGCAACGAGCTCGACCTGATCTTCTACACGACGCGGGCAGCGTGGCCCCACCTCGTCGCGGGCGGCGGGGGCTGCATCATCAACACCGCGTCGGTCGCGGGACTGCGCGGTTCGCGAGAGACGGGTCTGCTGGCGCACGCGGCAACCAAGGGTGCTGTGATCTCGATGACGCGCCAGATGGCCGTCGAGGGTGGCCCTCAGGGGATCCGTGCCGTCTCGATCAGTCCGGGTGCTGTCGAGACGCCCGGCACGGCCGCATTCTTCGCCGACCCGCAGATTCGTGCGGCGCTCGTCAGCCACAACCTGATCCCGCGGCCGGGGCTGCCGACGGACATCGTGGCGATGGCGGTGTTCCTGGCGAGCGATGCAGCGGCGTGGGTGACGGGGTGCAACATCGTCGTGGACGGGGGGATGATGGCGGTCTAGTGGCCATACATCCTGTACATCTTCCGTCCATCGCGTACGCTTGGCAGTGAGAGGGAGGCGCAATGGACATCCTCGGTCTGGGCTACCTCGGCATCGAGTCGCCCAACGTCGAAGAGTGGAGCGAGTACGGCCCCCAGGTGCTCGGGTTCGGCCTGGCCCCGTCCGAGCGCGGCACCGTTCTGCTTCGGATGGACGAGCGCCATCACCGGATCGCGGTGCGTCAGGGAGAGCGCGACCAGCTTTCCTACCTTGGCTGGGAGCTGCGCAACCGGCCGGCGTTCCTCGATGCGCTGAAGGCTCTCGACGCGGCCGGCATTGCCTACACCGTGGGTGACGGCGCACTCGAGGAGGAGCGGTCGGTCCATGGCGTGGCGTGGTTCACCGGGCCCGACCAGGTGCG
>JAVEEE010000161.1 GCA_030840615.1 Frankiaceae bacterium
CGGCCTGCTGCGGCCGGTCGTCCAGCGGGCAGTGCTCGACAACTACGCCGGCGCACCCGTAGCCGAGGCACTGGCCTGCTACCGCCAGCTGTTCTCGCGGCTGTCAACGGTGCAGGCCCAGCTCCTCGACGTCACGGCCCGGCGGCGCGAACGAGCGCAGGAGGCCGACCTCCTCCGCTTCGGAATCGGCGAGATCGACGCCATCGCGCCGGCACTGGGCGAGGACGAGCTGCTGCGCGCGGAGATCGCCCGGCTTGCACACGTCGATGCCCTGCGCGTCGCAGCCGCATCGGCCCGGGCGGCGCTCAGCGGTGCGGAGGCTCCCGATCAGGACGCGCTGACACTCCTGGCTTCCGCGCGCCGGGTCCTCGACGATGCCCGTGGCCGCGACGACGGCCTGGACACCCTCGCCGGCCGCCTCGCCGAGGTGTCCTACCTGCTGTCGGACGTGGCAGCCGACCTCGCCGGCTACGCCGAAGGTCTGCAGGCCGACCCGGCCCGACTCGAGGCGGCTCAGCAGCGGCTTGCCCAGCTGTCGACCCTGACCCGCAAGTACGCCGGGGACGCCGCCGGTGTCATCGCGTGGGCGGAGGACGCGCGGGCGCGGTTGGCCGGTCTCGAAGGCGACGACGAGCGGGTCGACGTGCTGGGTCGCGAGCATGCGGAGCTGCTGTCAGGGTTGGCAGCATCGGCCGCCGACCTCTCGACGCACCGGGCCGAGGCCGCCCGGCGTCTTGCCGCCGCCACGACCGCGGAGCTGACCGCGCTCGCCATGCCCCAGGCGCGAGTCGAGGTGGAGGTGCGCCAGCGCGACGACGATGCCGGCCTGCTCGTGTCCGGGCTCCCCGGAGGGGAGCGGCGGGTGGCGTTCGGTGCGTCCGGCGTCGACGACGTCGAGCTCATGCTGGCCGGGCACACCGGCGTCGGCCTGCGGCCGCTGCACCGCGGCGCCTCCGGCGGAGAGCTGTCCCGGGTCATGCTGGCGCTGGAAGTGGTCCTCGCCGGCGGCGACCCGGTGCCGACCTTCCTCTTCGACGAGGTCGACGCGGGCGTAGGCGGCCGGGCCGCGGTGGAGGTCGGGCGGCGGCTCGCGATGCTTGCCCGAACCGCGCAGGTGATCGTGGTCACGCACCTTCCGCAGGTGGCCGCGTTCGCCGACCACCACCTCGTCGTACGGAAGAACGACGACGGTCTGGTGACGTCCACCGGCGTACGTCCGGTCGACGGCGAGGAGCGCCTCGAGGAGCTCTCCCGCATGCTGGCCGGACTGCCCGACTCCGCCCTCGGCCGCGGCCATGCCGAAGAACTGCTGGCGGTGGCAAGCGCGGCCAAACAGCAGGGCTGACGATCCGCAGCGTCGGCGCGGCAGCGGATGCCGGCTCGTCGCGGTCTGGCACACTCGCCGTGATGAAAATCGCGACCCTTCGCCGGCCGCGCTCCGGTGAACGCCCGCCCGGCGTGGTGGGTGTCGCGCGACTCGATCGACGGACCAAGCGGCTGACGAAACGCCTGCGGGCCGGCGACATCGCGGTCATCGACCATGTCGACCTGGATCGTGTCGGCGCGGAGGCGTTGGTCACGGCCCGCGTCGGTGCCGTCATCAACGCAGCGCCCAGCATCTCCGGCCGGTATCCCAACCTGGGCCCGGAAGTCCTGATCACCGCCGGCGTACCGCTGCTCGACGTGGTCGACGCCGAACTCTTCGCGCAGATCCGGGACGGCGAGATCATCCGGATCCTCGACGACACCGTGTATGCGTCCGACGGTCGCGTCCTCGCCAAGGGGGAGGTGCAGACCGCCGAGACCGTGGCGAGCGCCATGGCGGAGGCCCGAGCCGGTCTCGCTGTCCAGCTCGAAGCCTTCGCGGCCAACACGATGGAGTACCTCAAGCGCGAGCGGGACCTGCTCCTCGACGGCATCGGCGTGCCCGAGATCAAGACGCGGCTCGAAGGCCGGCACGCGCTCGTCGTGGTCCGCGGCTACGACTACCGCCAGGATCTCCTGGCGCTGCGCCACTACGTGCGCGAGTACAAGCCCGTGCTCATCGCGGTCGACGGCGGCGCGGACGCCCTCCTCGAGGAGGGACTCAAGCCGCACCTGATCGTCGGTGACATGGACTCGGTCAGCGACGAGGCGCTCTGCTGCGGCGCCGAGATCGTGGTCCACGCCTACCGTGACGGCCACGCTCCCGGACTCGGTCGGGTCCAGGACCTCGGCATCGAACCGATTCTCTTCCCCGCAGCCGGCACGAGCGAGGACGTCGCCCTACTGCTCGCCGACGACAAAGGCGCCGCGCTGATCGTGGCCGTCGGCACCCATGCCACGCTCGTCGAGTTCCTCGACAAGGGACGTGCCGGCATGGCCAGCACGTTCCTTACCCGGCTGCGCGTCGGCGGCAAGCTCATCGACGCCAAGGGGGTGAGCCGGCTCTACCGAAGCCGCATCCCCGCCCCCACGCTCGCGCTGCTCGTCGTCGCCACGTTCATCACGTTCGCCGTCGCGATGTCGGTCACCCCGGGCGGTGTCGCCTACCGGGAGCTGCTCGCTGTTCGCTGGCACGAGGTCATCAGCTGGCTCCACGGACTGGTCACGTGATCGATTTCCGCTACCACGTCGTCTCGATCGTGGCGGTGTTCCTGGCACTGGCGCTTGGTCTCTTCATCGGAAGTACGACGCTGCGCGGCAAGGTCGGCGCCAACATCAGCAAGCGAACCGAGAACGTCACGCATGAGAACAACAAGCTTCGCGGCGAGTTGTCCGACGCGCGCAGCCTGCTGAGCCGCGACGAGGCATTCGACAACGCGCTCACGCCCTATGCCGTCGCCGGACAGCTCAGCGGGCAGTCGGTGGTCCTCGTGAGCGCCCCAGGCGTCGACGACGGGCTGCGCAAGCGGGTCACGGCCGCGCTGACCCTGGCGGGCGCCACCCTCAACGGCGACATCCGGCTGCAGGACGGGTTGCTCGACCCGCAGCAGGACGAGTTCCTGAAGACGTTGACGGATCGGGTTGCCGCGCCGGGTCGGCCGCTGCCGAACGGGACGGGTGCACAACGCGCGCTGGCGTTGCTCGCCGACGTGCTGGGTGCCCGGCCAAGTGATCAACCCGTCAGTACGGCGGCGGCGGGCCGGATCCTGTCGGCGTACGGCGACGGAAAGCTCCTGAGCGTCGCGGGCGACAGCCCCCACCCCGCGTCACTCGGCGTGCTGATCGCGGCGCCCGCGCCGCCGAGTGACGATCCGGACGCCGCGGCTCAGGTTGCGCTGCTCGGCGAGTTTGCCCACGACCTCGACCGCACGGCGGTCGGGGCGGTGATCACCGGACCCGCTGCCGCAGACGAGGCCGGCGGCCTGCTCGACCTGGTGCGCAGCAACAGCTCCCTTCGCGGCGACGTCTCGACCGTCGACAGTGCCGACCTGCCCAGCGGCGTCATCGCGACGGTCATGGCCCTCGCCGAGCAGGCCATGGGTCGTTCCGGGAGCTACGGCAGCGGGTCAGGAGCCGATGCGCCCCTGCCGTCTCCCTCGCCGTCTCCGTGAGCGCGCGGGTCTCGGTGAGACATCGCGCCGGTGGCCGGGTCCGCACGGCGCTTGCCGCAGGCGCGACGACCGCGTTCGCCGGCTGGCTGTCCGACCGCTCGGCGTCGCCCAGCCGCTGGTCGAGAACGAACTACCGCGGCCGCCCGGTCGATCTGTTCGGGGGCCCGGCGGCAACGGCCGGCGTCCTGGTGGCGTGCCTGGTGTCCTCGTCCGCACGAGAGGGCCGAGGAGCTCGAACCGCCCCCTTGCTCGTGGCCGTGACCGCGGCCGGCCTCGGCTTGTACGACGACCTGGCCGGCGGAGCACACGCCCGCGGGTTGCGCGGCCATCTGCGGGCCCTCAAGCACGGCCAGGTGACGACGGGCCTCGTGAAGATGGCCGGCCTCGCCGGCGCCGGATTGGCCGCCGCGGCACTGGACTCCTCGGAACGGCGTGGGTCAGCCACTGATGTCGTCATCGATGCCGCATTGGTGAGCGGCACCGCCAACTTGGTCAACCTGCTCGATCTGCGACCCGGCCGCGCCCTGAAGGTCGTCGGTGCCGCGGCGCTGCCGCTCGCGACCCGCCGTGGCGGTGCCGAGACCGGTGTCGCCGAGCTCGCGGCCGGACTCGCCGCGACGGCTGCTGCACTGCTGCCGGCCGACCTCGCCGAGCGGCGCATGGCCGGCGACTGCGGCGCCAACGCGCTCGGCGCGCTGCTGGGTTGGACCGTCGCCGCCGCGGCGGGTCGTCGCGGACGGTCAACCGCCCTCGCCGCCGTCGTCGGACTCACCCTCGTCAGCGAGTACGTGAGCTTCTCGGCCGTCATCGAGCGAACGCCGGTCCTGGCGGCAGCCGACCGTTGGGGACGGTTGCCGGTGTGAGCGCGGCCCGAGCCCGTCGGCCCGGCGCGGTGCCGGGCATCGCCGCCGCCGCGTTGCTGGTCGCCGGCGTCACGATCCTCGCCAGGGTGGTGGGCTTCGGACGCGTGCTCGTCTTCGCGCACACCGTCGGTCCGAGCTGCCTGGGCGACACCTACTTCACCGCCAACACCATTCCCAACATCCTCTTCGACGTCGTCGCCGGCGGCGCGCTTTCGAGCCTCGTCGTCCCGGTGTTGGCGGGCCCGGTCCAGGCCGGTGACGACGAGACCGCAGACCGGACCGCATCGGCCCTGCTCACCTGGACGGTGCTGCTCCTGGTCCCCGTCATGATCGCGGGGCTCTTCCTGGCACGCCCGCTGATGGAGCTCCTCGTAGGCAATGGCAACCCCGGCTGCTCGGCGGCGGGGGAGCAGGCAGCCGGCGCTCGCATGCTCCTCGTGTTCATGCCCCAGGTCGTGCTCTACGGCGCAGGCGTGGTCCTCGTCGGCATCCTCCAGGCGCATCGTCGCTTTCTCGGTCCGGCCCTCGCACCGCTCTTGTCGAGCCTGGTGGTCATCGGCGCCTACCTGCTGTTCGCCGCAGTCGCCGAACGTCGAGAAACCTCCTTGTCGACACTTACCCGCTCGCACGAGCTCGTCCTGTCGGTGGGGACCACGCTCGGCGTAGCTGCGCTGGCGCTGCCGTTGCTGGTGCCGCTGCGGCGGACCGGCCGACGGTTACGTCCCGCCCTTCGGTTCCCGCCCGGCGTTGCCAAGACGGCCCGGCGGATGGCAGTCGCGGGCGCCGTCGTCCTGGGAAGCCAGGATCTTGCCACCGGGGCGATCATCCGGTTGGCCAACGACCGTGGCTCCGCCGGCGCGGTGGTGCTGTTCAACCTGGCGTGGACGGTGTTCCTGCTCCCATGGGCGGTGCTCGCTGTCCCGCTCGCGACCGCGGCGTTCCCCACGCTCACCGCCCGGTGGCAGTCGGGTGAGATCGAGCGCTACTGCGCCACCGTTGCGAGGACGACCCGCGCGATCGTCCTGGCGACCGCCGCAGCGGCGGCGGTCATGGTGGCGACCTCGCGCCCGGCAGCTCGGGTCGTCGTGCTGGGCGCACCGGGCGGCGTTGCGCCGGACGTGCTGGCCCGAGCCCTCATCACCTTCGCACCGGGGCTGATCGGCTACGGCGCTCTCGCCCATCTGTCCCGTGCTCACTACGCCCAGGGCGATGCCAGGACACCCGCCCTGGCGACCGCCTCGGGTTGGCTCCTCACTGTCGTCGCCGACGTGGCCCTGGTGGCCGCGATGCCGCGGGACTGGACGGCGGCGGCGCTGGGGATCGGCAGCAGCGTGGGTATGACCGTTGCCGGCGGCTGGCTGGCACTGACGCTGCGCCGCGGCGCCGGAGCGGCCAGCACGCGCGGTGTGGCCAGAACCGTCGGCGCCTCGCTGGCGGGCGCGTCGGTCGCTGGCGCACTCGCGCTGGCGCTCGGGCGGACACTCCCGCAGGGCGGGGTGCTCGTCAGCGTGGGCATCACGATCGCTGTTGCCGGCGTATGCCTCGGCCTTTACGGCGGGATTCTCACTGCACTGGACCGTTCCACGCTCATGTTGGTCCTGCGCCGGAGGCAGGCCGGTGTCTGAGCACCTCCGCATCCTTCTCGTGGTGGGGCCCAGCACCGGAGGGATCGGCCGGCACGTCCACACCGTGGCCGGCGAGATGGTGCGGCGCGGCCATGACGTCGCCGTCGTCGGCCCTGCGGCGAGTGCCGCGACGTTCGACTGGGCGGCGACCGGCGCTGCGTTCGTGCCCGCGCCGATAGGTGGCGCGAGCCCGCGGGCACTGCGGCGAGCGACCGCGATGCTGCGCCGGGCTGCCGCGGAGCGAGATGTCGTGCATGCGCACGGAGTGCGCACCGGGGCGGTCGCCGCAGCGGCGCGTCTGCGGCCGCTGGTCGTGACCTGGCACAACGGCCCGCACGACCGGTGGCGGCGCCGCCTCGCCCACCCGGCGCTCGAGCAACTGGTCGCGCGTCGCGCCGACCTCACGCTCACGGTGTCGGCAGACCTCTCCAACCGGGCTGCGCGGGCCGGGGCCCGAGCCGTCGAGACGGTCGTGGTCGTCGCCCCACCCCTGCCGTCGGCCGGGCGATCGCCCGAGGCCGTCCGGTCCGAGCTGGGCGTGGGGGCCCGTCCCCTCGTGCTCGCGGTCGGCCGACTCGAACCGCAGAAGCGCATCGACGTCCTCGTCGACGCGCTCGCGGGGTGGCCGGGCCCGGTCTCGCCGGTCGCCGTGGTGGCCGGAACCGGCTCGCTGGAGGCCGACCTGCGGCGTCAGATCGAACGCACCGGTGCGCCCGTCCGACTGCTCGGCCGACGCGAGGACGTCGCGGATCTGATGACCGCCGCGGACGTCGTGGTCTTGCCGAGTGCATGGGAGGGCTATCCGCTCGTGGCTCAGGAAGCGCTGCGGGCCGGAACCGCACTCATCGCGACCCCGGTCGGAGGCGTCCCTGACCTGGTCGGTCCGGCCGCGCTTCTCGTCCCGGCCGGCGACCCCCACGCTCTGCAGCTGGCACTGCGGCATCTGGTCGAGGACCCGGCGGAACGCCGGCGGCTGGGGGCTGCCGGCCGCGAGCGTGCGCACACCTGGCCGACAACCGAGCAGATGGTGGATCGCCTGGCTCAGATCTATCTCGACCTCACCTCGAGATCAAGCTGACCACGCCACCGCCCGACGGTGCAGCCACCGCGCCGGCCTGTCGAGCAGGCCGGCTGGTACGCCGTGTCCGGCGTGTCGCCTCATGAGAGCGGATCGAGTGTTACCGTGAACGCCCGTGGATCGCGCTGTCGGCCGAGGGGCCGAAGACCGGCGCTTGAGGCCGCGGGAGCCCCTTGCCTCGCGGAGCGAGGACAGTGACTGAGTGGCACGTTCGAGCAGTGCCCCTGATCGGCCGGCGCGGCATGTGTTCGTCACGGGCGGCGTCGCTTCCAGCCTCGGCAAGGGGCTGACCGCCTCGAGTCTCGGCCGGCTCCTGAAGGCCCGTGGCCTTCGGGTCACGATGCAGAAGCTCGACCCCTACCTCAATGTCGACCCGGGCACGATGAACCCGTTTCAGCACGGAGAGGTCTTCGTCACGAACGACGGCGCGGAGACCGACCTCGACGTCGGCCACTACGAGCGGTTCCTCGACGTCGATCTGCATGGTTCGGCCAACGTGACCACCGGCCAGGTCTACTCCGAGGTGATCGCCCGGGAGCGGCGCGGCGAATACCTCGGCGACACGGTGCAGGTGATCCCGCACATCACCGACGAGATCAAGCGGCGGATTCGCGCCATGGCCGACGATCCCATCGGTGGCGAGCCGGTCGACGTCGTGATCACGGAGATCGGCGGAACAGTCGGCGACATCGAGTCGCTGCCCTTCCTCGAGGCAGCCCGGCAGGTGCGCCAAGACGTCGGGCGCGACAACGTCTTCTTCCTCCACGTCTCGCTGGTGCCCTACCTGGCACCGTCGGGCGAGCTCAAGAGCAAGCCGACCCAACACTCGGTGCAGTCACTGCGATCGATCGGCATCACACCCGACGCCGTCGTGTGCCGATCCGACCGGCCCATCTCCGCCGGCATGAAGCGCAAGATCGCCCAGACCTGTGACGTCGACAACGAGGCCGTGGTCTCGGCACCGGACGCACCCTCGATCTACGACATCCCCAAGGTGTTGCACGGCGAGGGCCTCGACGCCTACGTCGTACGCCGCCTGCACCTGCCATTCCGCGACGTCGACTGGACCGAATGGGACGAGCTGCTCCGCCGGGTGCACAACCCGGCCCGTCACGTGACCGTCGCACTCGTGGGCAAGTACGTCGACCTGCCGGATGCCTACCTGTCGGTGACCGAGGCGCTTCGGGCCGGCGGTATCGCCCACGACGCGAAGGTCGAGATCCGCTGGGTCACCTCTGACGACTGCGAGTCGCCCGAGGGCGCCGCACGGGCGCTGGACGGAGTCGATGGCGTGCTGATCCCCGGCGGATTCGGGGTGCGGGGGATCGAAGGCAAGCTGGGCGCCGTACGCCACGCCCGTGAGCATCGCATCCCGGCGCTGGGACTTTGCCTCGGACTGCAGTGCATGGTGATCGAAGTGGCCCGAGACCTCGCCGGTCTCGACGGCGCCAACTCTGCGGAGTTCGACCCCGACACGCCGCACCCGGTGATCTCCACCATGGCCGACCAGGTCGACGTGGTCGCCGGTGAACGGGACATGGGCGGCACCATGCGCCTCGGCATGTATCCGGCGGACCTGCGGGACGGCACCCATGTGCGAGCCGCCTACGGGTCGGCTCACGTCGAAGAGCGGCACCGGCACCGTTACGAGGTGAACAACGCCTACCGTGAGCGGCTCGAAGAAGCCGGCTTGGTCTTCTCCGGCACCTCTCCGGACGGTCGGCTCGTCGAGTACGCCGAGCTGCCGGCCGACCGGCACCCGTTCTTCGTCGGCACGCAGGCACACCCGGAGTTCCGCTCCCGGCCCACCCGAGCCCACCCGCTCTTTGCGGCGTTCATCGGGGCCGCCTTGCAGCGGGCCGACGACTCCGGCGGGGCGATCGGCGGGGTGACGCTGTCCGAGACGGTCACCCTCCAGCACTGACGGGGCACGGCTCGTGGATTTCGCGGACACGCCGGCGGCCTACGAGGTCCTGCAGACGTCGACGGTCCTGCACACCGGGCGCGTCATCGACGTCCGTACCGACGAGGTCGCCTTTCCCGGCGGCGGCGCGGCCATGCGCGACGTGGTGGTGCACCCCGGCGCGGTCGGCATCGTCGCCGTGGACGACGACGAGCGCGTTCTGTTCGTGCGCCAGTACCGCCACCCGGTGCGGCGGCTGCTGTGGGAACCGCCTGCCGGGCTGTTGGACGAGGTGGGGGAGAACCCCCTCGAAGGCGCCAAACGCGAGCTCTACGAGGAGGCGCACCACGAGGCCGCGCGATGGGACGTGCTGGTGGACGCCTTCACCTCACCGGGTATGACAGACGAGGCCGTGCGGATCTACCTCGCCCGCGACCTGCGGCCGGCCGACCGTCCGCGGCACGACGCCGAGGACGAAGAGCGCGACATGCCGATCGGGTGGATGCCGCTCGATCAGGCCGCCGACGCCGTACTGGCCGGCCGACTGCACAACCCGCTTGCCGTCATGGGCATCCTTGCGGCTGTCCGGGCCCGGCAGACCGGCTTCACCGGACTGCGCCCTGGCGATGCGCCGTGGCCGGAGATGTCGGACTGGCCGGGTTCGCGAGCCGCAGGGGGTTAAGGCCCGTCAGCCGGCTCGGACGAACCGGATCTCCGTGTTGGTGGCCCCGTCGATCGAACGGTTGTAGCTGAGCACGGCGCGGTTGGCTCCGTCCAAGGCCACCTGCTGGAAGTCCCCGAGCTCGCGGTCGCTGCCGCAGTTGATCCCGGCGGTGCACACCGGTCCGCTCTTGACCGGCGTCGGGTCGGCGCTCTGCAAGGCGCTGAACGTCGTCCCGTCGTCGACCGACTCGAGGTAGCTCTCGAACCATTGGGCGCCCTCCGGCGCCGTGTCGGGAGTCGCCGTCACGTCGCTGTGGTAGAGCGACACCGCGATCTTGCCGGCGCGGTAGGCCACCCACGGGTAGAGGCTGGTGCCGCTCGTGACGATCTGCCGGGCCGGCGCCCAGGTGGTGCCGAAGTCCGCGCTCTTGGTGAACCACACCGTCGAGCTGTTCCCGACTACGGCCTGCCATACGACTGCGAGCTTGCCGTTGCCTGCGTCGGCGACGGAGGGGAAGGCCACGTTCGTCGCCGCGCTCGACGCGGGGCCCGGGGTGTTGTTCGTGAAGGTCAGCCCACCGTTGGTCGAGCGGTAGAAGCCCACGCCACCGACGCTGGTGGCGTAGACGCCACCGACCTTGTCACCCAGCAGGCCGCCGTCCTCGACCACGATGTTGCCGGGCGGGCAGATGCATCCGGTCTGATCCAGGGCCGTCGCGGCCAGCACCTGCTGCGGGTAGGTGAGGCCCGAGTCCACGGATCGAGAGACCCACAGCCCGGTCGGGATCTGGTGCACCACGTGGTAGACGCGGCCCCCACTGGCCGCGGCCACCCACTGTCGGTCCTGGCCGAGCGTGCCCTGGAGCGGCTGAGCAGTCCAGGTCTGACCCCGGTCGCTGCTCGTCGCGACGGTGGACGAACCGAGCCACAGGTCGGTCTCGGACAGCGTCCCGTCGGGCGCGATCGCGATGTCGGAGTCGCCGCCGCCGGGCAAGTTGGCCTTGAGGCTGGCTGGCAGCTTGGTCCATGTTGCGCCACCGTCACTGCTGCGATAGACGTTCGACGGCGAGCCCGGCAGGGTCGACAGGAGGCCAACCGGCGCGTTGATGTAGAGCGTGCCGTCAGGCGCGACGTCGATCCCGGGCTCGCTGGCGTCGTCGCCTGACACGACAACGGGCGCACCGAACGACGCGGCCGACGCCACCCCTACGCCGAAAGGCGCCAATGCGGCCAGTGCTGTGGCGGCTGCTCCGCCCGCCAGCAGTGCCAGCAACCGACGGGTACGACGCGGCTTTCGCATGCGGTCCTCCGAGGACGGGGCTGTTCCGGACTTCTTCCCAATCAACGGAAGAAGTGGACATTCGTCGCGCGACCAACTTGGCCGCCGCCGTCCCGGACGGGCCATAGACTGCGCCGCAGTACGCCGCGACGTGCCGCCGGCACCCGGCCGGGGACGATCCGAGGAGCGATCGGCTGATGCGAGTCGGGATCCCGCGCGAGATCAAGGACAACGAGTACCGCGTGGCGATCACGCCCGCGGGGGTGCACGAGCTCGTCGTCGCGGGTCACACGGTCTATCTGGAGAAAGAAGCCGGGGTCGGGTCGTCGATCCCCGACGAGGACTTTGTCGCCGCAGGGGCAGAGATTCTCGGTTCCGCGGATGACGTCTGGGGCGAGGCCGAGCTCGTCCTGAAGGTCAAAGAACCCATCGCGGAGGAGTATCCGCGGATGCGGCGCGGCCAGGTCCTGTTCACCTACCTGCACCTGGCGGCGTCGCGGGAGTGCACGCAGGCGCTGCTGGACTCCGGCATCACGGCGGTCGCCTACGAGACCGTCCAACTGACGGACGGGTCGCTGCCGCTGCTGGCTCCGATGTCGGAGGTCGCCGGCCGGCTCGCTCCGCAGGTCGGCGCCTATCACCTCATGCGGCAAGGCGGTGGTCGCGGTGTCCTCATGGGCGGCGTGTCCGGCGTCTACGCGGCCAAAGTCGTGGTCCTGGGTGCCGGCGTCTCAGGGATGAACGCCGCGGCGATCGCGCTGGGCATGCAGGCGGAGGTGCTGCTGCTCGACCGCAACGTCGAGAAGCTGCGTCAGGCGGACCGGATCTACCAGGGTCATCTGCAGACGATCGCGTCGAACAAGTACGAGATCGAGCGCGCGTGCATCGACGCCGATCTCGTCATCGGAGCCGTGCTGGTTCCCGGCGCCAAGGCGCCGATGCTCGTCAGCGACGACCTGGTGGCGCGGATGAAGCCCGGCAGCGTGCTGGTGGACATCTCCATCGATCAGGGTGGTTGCTTCGAGTCGAGCCACCCGACGACGCACTCGAACCCGACCTATCAGGTCGCCCAGTCGGTGTTCTACTGCGTCGCCAACATGCCGGGCGCCGTACCGCACACCTCGACGTATGCGCTGACCAACGTCACGCTGCCTTACGCCGAGCGCATCGCAACGCTGGGCTGGCGCCAGGCCGTGCACTCGGACGTGGCGCTGGCTCGAGGCGTCAACGTGGTCGACGGCACCGTGGTCTACGGCCCGGTGGCCGAAGCCCACGGCCTCGACTGGCGCGACCTCGACGACGTACTCGGCGAAGGGTCGGTCGCGCCCAAGGAGGGCTCCTGACCCTGCCCCCGGTCTCCGACGCCGGTCCGGCCCCACCGGCACCGTCACGCCAGCTCGAGCGCGCGGTCCAGGCCTACCTCGACCATCTCGCCGTGGAACGAGGGCTCGCCGTCAATACGCTGACGTCGTACCGGCGCGACCTGCGTAGGTATCTCGCCGAGCTCTCGCTCCGTGGGATAGAGCGGCTCAGCGACGCGACCGAGCAGGATGTCGCCGAGTTCCTCGCCGCACTCCGCCGCGGCGACTCCGAGCACGCCCCGCTCCGGGCATCGTCTGCAGCGCGCGCGGTTGTCGCGGTCCGCGGGCTGCACCGGTTTGCGACTCGCGAGGGCATCGTGCCTTCCGATGCGGCGTCGGCGGTCCGGCCGCCGAGTCCACCGCGCCGGCTGCCGAAGGCGCTCCCGGTCGACGACGTTCTCGCACTGCTGGAAGGTGCCGCCGTCGAGGAAGGTCCGCGCGGCCTGCGCGATCGAGCCTTGCTCGAGCTGCTCTACGGCACGGGAGCCCGGATCAGCGAGGCGGTCGGCCTGGCCGTCGACGACGTGGATGTGGATGGTGGGAGTGCCCTGCTGCACGGAAAAGGGGGCAAGGACCGCATCGTGCCGCTCGGCCAGTACGCGCGCGACGCCGTCGAGGCCTACCTCGTCCGGGGGCGCCCCGCCCTCGCGGCCGCGGGTCGCGGCACGCCGGCGCTGTTCCTCAACCACCGGGGTGGGCAGCTGTCCCGGCAGAGCGCATGGACCGCACTCCGGCAAGCGGCAGAGCGCGCCGGGCTCCCCATCGAGGTGAGTCCGCACACACTGCGGCACTCCTTCGCCACCCACCTGCTGGACGGCGGTGCCGACGTTCGAGTCGTCCAGGAGCTGCTGGGGCACGCTTCGGTGACGACCACGCAGATCTACACCATGGTCACCGTCGAGCGGTTGCGGGAGGTCTACGCGACTGCGCACCCGCGGGCTCGCAAGCGCAGCTGAAGCGCAGTCGCGCCAACAGCTTGCGGCCAACCCCTTGCCGCCGAGTCGACCACGCCAATAGAGTCGCCGACTCGTCGGCCTGTGCACTTCTCGTCAAGTCGCACCGGCGCTAAGCAGACTGGCAGATGGAGCGACCAATCACTATGTCGATAACGAAGCGGGCGCCGCGCGAGCTGGGTCCGACCGGCCGGCCGCTACCGCGAATTGCCGAGCCACGACCCGTCGATCGGCACGGCCCGGCCCGGGTCATCGCCCTGTGCAACCAGAAGGGCGGCGTCGGCAAGACCACGTCGACCATCAACCTCGGCGCCGCCCTGGCCGAG
Source organism: Frankiaceae bacterium (assembly GCA_030840615.1). GTDB lineage: Bacteria > Actinomycetota > Actinomycetes > JAFAQI01 > JAFAQI01 > JAFAQI01. Next base: position 13,588 of record JAVEEE010000161.1, read on the forward strand.
TACGGCCGGCGGGTGCTGCTCGTCGACTTCGACCCGCAGGGCGCCCTGTCCGTCGGGCTCGGGGTCAACCCCATGGAGCTCGACCGGACGATCTACAACTGCCTGATGGAGCGGCAGGTCAGTGTCGACGACGTGCTGCTCAAGACCAACCTGCCGGGCATGGACCTCCTGCCCAGCAACATCGACCTGTCGGCCGCCGAGGTCCAGCTGGTCGGGGAGGTGGCCCGCGAGCAAACGCTCAAGCGGGTGATCGCCCCCGTGCTCGATGACTACGACGCGGTCCTCATCGACTGTCAGCCGTCCCTCGGTCTGCTGACGATCAACGCATTGACAGCATCACACGGGGTGATCGTCCCGCTCGAATGCGAGTTCTTCTCGCTGCGAGGCGTCGCACTGTTGATCCA
>JAVEEE010000194.1 GCA_030840615.1 Frankiaceae bacterium
AAGCTGCACGCCACCGGCCGCATCACGACCGACGGTCGGCGGCTGATGTACAACCCTCGCTACGCCCTGGTCGCCGCCGACTGACTAGCGGCCGCCACGCGCGATGAGGTCGTGGAGCTCGTGCTCCATGTCCGGAGCGGCGAGGAACATCAGCTCGTCGCCGGCCTCGAGCGGGTCGTCCGGGCTCGGGGTGATGACTCGCGTGTCGCGGAGGATCGCGACGAGAGCGACGTCACGCGGCCAGGTGATGGTGCCGACCCGGTGGCCCGCGATCGGTGCGTCGTCGGGCAGCGTCACCTCGACGAGGTTGGCCTCGCCGCGCCGGAACGACAGCAACCGGACCAGGTCGCCGACCGTGACGGCCTCTTCGACCAACGCCGATAGCAACCGCGGCGTCGACACCGCGACGTCGACACCCCACGACTCGTTGAACAGCCACTCGTTCTTCGGATGGTTGATCCGCGCGACAACGCGCGGCACGCCATACTCGGTCTTCGCAAGCAGTGACACGACGAGGTTGACCTTGTCGTCTCCGGTTGCGGCCACGACCACCGTGCAGTCCTGGAGTCGGGCTTCTTCGAGGCTGTCGAGCTCGCAGGCATCGGCGAGCAACCAGGCCGCGTCGGGAACCGTCTGCTTCTTGAGCGCCTTGGGTTCGCGCTCGATGAGCAGCACCTCGTGGCCGTTGTCGAGCAGCTCCCGGGCGATGGATCGTCCGACGTTGCCGGCTCCGGCGATGGCGACCCTCACGACCCCTCCTCGGCCTTCGGGTCGGTGGCGAACAGTGCGGTGACGCGTTCGACGTCTGAGCGCAGCGCGAGGAGGTGGAGCAGGTCACCGTCCTGTAGTGCCGTCTTGCCCGTCGGGAGCAACGCGTCGCCGTAGCGGCTCAGGAAGGCGACCCGAACGCCCGTCAGCTCCTCGATCTTTTGGACGGAGTGTCCGGTCCATCCCGAAGCGAAGTGCATCTCCGCGAGCAGGACGTGACCGCTGGGGTCGCTCCAGACGCTGTGGGAGCCGTCCGGAATCAGGCGCCGCAGCATCTCGTCGGCGGTCCACCGCACGGTTGCGACCGTGGGGATGCCCAGTCGCGTGTAGACCTCGGCGCGCTTGGGGTCGTAGATGCGGGCGACGACGTTTTCGACGCCGAAGGTCTCGCGCGCCACCCGGGCGGAGATGATGTTGGAGTTGTCGCCGCTGGAGACGGCGGCGAAGGCGCCGGCCTCCTCGATGCCCGCCTCCATCAGCGTGTCGCGGTCGAACCCGACGCCGGTCACCTGCCGGCCGCGAAAGTCGGGTCCGAGGCGTCGAAACGCACCCTGGTCCTGGTCGACGACCGCCACGGAGTGCCCAGCGTTCTCGAGGCTGTGCGCGATCGTCGACCCGACCCGCCCGCAACCCATGATCACGACATGCACGGCTCAGCACGCTACACGGGCGGCCTCGCACCGTAGCCTGTCGCCGTGTCCACGCTCGGCGACGTCTTCAAACGCCTGCTCGTCGGGCGGCCGATGCGCAGCGCTCAGCTGGGCGAGACGCTGCTCCCCAAGAAGATCGCGCTGCCGGTGTTCGCGTCGGACGCGCTGTCATCGGTGGCCTATGCCACCGAAGAGATCTTGCTGGTCCTCTCCGCCGGTGGACTCGCGCTCATCCATCTCACCTGGTGGGCGGCCTGCGGGGTCGCCTTCCTCATGATCGTGGTCGTCGCGTCGTACCGGCAGAACGTCTACGCCTACCCGAGCGGTGGCGGCGACTACGAGGTGGCGACCGTCAACCTCGGCCGGCAGGCCGGCATCACGGTCGCCAGCGCGCTGATGGTCGACTACGTCCTGACCGTGGCCGTGTCGGTGAGCTCAGGCGTCGCCAACATCACCTCAGCCGCGGGGTCACTGCAAGGTCACGAGGTCGGGCTGGCCGTCGGCCTCGTGCTCGTCATCATGGTGCTCAACTTGCGCGGCCTTCGGGAGTCGGGCACCGCCTTCGCGATACCTACCTACGCCTTCATGGCCGGCATCGCCGTGCTGATCGTGGTGGGGGTCTTCAAGCTCAGCGGCGGGCAGCACCTCACCGCCGAGAGCGCGACCTGGCACTATCGCCATGTCGAGCAGTTCAGCGGCTTCGCCCTGCTGTTCCTCGTCCTTCGCGCGTTTGCCTCGGGGTGCACTGCGCTCACAGGTGTCGAAGCCATCAGCAACGGTGTGCCGGCGTTCAAGCCGCACAAGAGTCGCAACGCGGCGACGACGCTTGCATGGCTCGGCGGCATCGCCGTCACGATGTTCATGGCCATCACGGCCTTCGCCATCGTCAGTCATGTCCACGTCGCCGACAGGGCGTCGCGGCTGGTCGGCGTGCCCAAGGGCGAGCAGCCCAAGACGGTCATCGCCCAGGTCGGCGCGGCCATTTTCGGCGGCGACCACACCTTCGGGTTCTTCTACCTCCAGACCGTCACCGCCCTCATCCTGGTGCTCGCCGCGAACACCGCGTTCAACGGCTTTCCGGTGCTGGCGTCGATCCTGGCCCGCGACGGTTTCCTGCCGCGGCAGCTCCACACCCGCGGAGATCGGCTGGCCTTCAGCAACGGCATCCTGTTGCTGGCCGGCTTCGCGATCGTGCTGATCGTCGCCTTCAAGGCGTCACCGTCGCGGTTGATCCAGCTCTACATCGTCGGTGTCTTCGTGTCGTTCGTGAACAGCCAGACCGGCATGATCCGGCACTGGAACCGGCACCTGCCCGGTGAGACCGATCCGGCCCGGCGCCGGCAGATGCAGCGCTCGCGCGTCATCAACACGGTCGGCGCGATCGTCACGTCGCTCGTTCTCGTCATCATCCTGATCTCGAAGTTCACCGAGGGTGCGTGGATCGCCGTCGTGGCCATGGCAGCGCTGTTCGCGCTCATGGGCGGGATCCGTCGCCACTACGACCGGGTCCGGGTCGAGCTCGCACCTACCGACGACGAGACCATGCTGCCGTCACGCGTGCACGCCGTCGTTCTCGTGTCGAAGGTGCACAAGGCCACGCTGCGGGCCATCGCCTATGCCCGCGCGTCGCGACCGTCTTACCTCGAGGCCGTCACCGTCGATGTCGATCCCGCAGACACGGAGGTGATCAAGCAGGAATGGGAGGCACGCAACATCCCGGTGCCGTTGAAGATTCTCGAATCGCCCTACCGCGAGGTGACGAGGCCGATTCTCGACTATGTGCGCAGCATCAGCCGGCAGAGTCCGCGCGACCTCGTCTCCGTCTACATCCCGGAGTACGTCGTCGGGCACTGGTGGGAGCAGCTGCTGCACAACCAGACCGCGTTGCGACTCAAGGGCCGGCTGCTGTTCACACCGGGCGTGATGGTCACCAGCGTTCCCTACCAGCTCGAGTCCTCCGACCGCCTGCGCGACGACCCGCACGTGTGATTCTCGACGTCGAGCGAGTCGCGCACGGCGGCGTTTGCATCGCGCACGCGCCCGACGGTCGCGTCGTGTTCGTTCGGCACACGCTGCCGGGCGAACAGGTGCGCGTGGCGGTCACCGAGGAGCGTCGGGACTACCTGCGCGCGGACGCCGTGGAGGTGATCCGTGCCGCGACTGCTCGGGTCACTGCGCCGTGTCCTTGGGCCGGCCCCGGGCGGTGCGGTGGCTGCGACTGGCAGCACGTTGACCTGGCGGAGCAACGACGGCTCAAGGCGACGGTCGTCGCCGAGCAGCTGCGCCGGCTGGCCGGGTTGGACTGGGACGTGACGGTCGAGCCGGCCCCGGGAGACGATGGGCTCGGCTGGCGCACCAGGCTCCGGCTGGCCGTGAACGCCGACGGACGAGCCGGTTTGCACCGGTATCGATCGCATGAGGTGGAGCCCATCGACAACTGCGTCATCGCGGTGCCGGCGGCGCGGATGCCCGACGTGCTCACCCGGCGGTGGCAACCCGGCGCCGAGGTGCTCGTCGAAGCCAGCGCGACAGGCGAACGCGCCGTTGCCATCGGTAAGCCGTCCGAGCAGCTGACCGAGCACGCCGGCGGCCGCGACTGGCTCGTGCCGATCGGTGGCTTCTGGCAGGTTCATGCTGCCGCAGCCGACGTGCTGGTCGACGCGGTCATGTCGATGGTTGCACCGCGGCGGACGGACGTCTGCCTCGACCTCTACTCCGGGGTCGGCCTGTTCGCCGGGATGCTTGCGCCGCTCGTGTCGACCGTCATCGCTGTCGAGTCCGACAGTCGAGCCGTGCGCGCCGCACGCAAGAACGTACCGAACGTCCGGGTCGTGCAGGACCGGGTCGATCGATGGCTGCGAACCGCCGACATGGAGGTCGACCTCGTCGTGCTCGATCCCCCTCGCAAGGGAGCCGGTCGTTCGGTGGTCGAGGGTCTCGTCGGGCTCGCACCACGAGCCGTTGTCTACGTCGCCTGCGACCCGGCCGCTCTCGCCCGCGACGTCAGCCACTTCGCCGCCGGCGGCTACCGGCTGAGCCGGCTACGCGCCTTCGACCTGTTCCCTATGACGGCGCACGTGGAGTGCGTCGCGTTGCTGGAGCGATGAGCCCGCCCGGGCTGCCGCCGGGTTGGCCGGCCGAGGTGCAACCTCCCGGCTCGCCGCACTGGGAGCGCAGCGCGATGGGCTGGCTGTTCGACCAGTGCCCGGCGGACTACCGCGGGTACGACGTCCTCCGGCACCAGCCCCTGGTGCTGGCTCGGTTCGCTGCTACTGCGCTGAACGCCGCCTTGGCGGCCGCCGACGAGGGGCTGCGGACCGTGCGGGCCGAGCTCCGCGACCGGGTCGCCCCGCAGACGGTGGAGGCGGCGGCCGCGGCGTACGAGCGGGAACGCCACCGGTTGCGCGGCGCCCGGCACGCCGTTGACCTGGTGGAACGTGCCCTTCGCGGCGAGCGATGGGTGCCCAGACTGTGAACGTAGACTCGGTGCGTGCGCCGGCTGCTGAGCGAGATCTCGTCTCCCGCTGACGTCAAGGCGCTCGACCCGACGCTGCTGTCCCAGCTCGCCGATGAGATCCGCACGTTCCTGGTCGACAGCGTCTCCCGGACCGGTGGTCATCTCGGCCCCAACCTCGGCGTCGTCGAGCTGACGATCGCCATGCATCGGGTGTTCGACTCGCCGCATGACGTGCTGGTCTGGGACACCGGTCATCAGGCCTACGTCCACAAGATGCTGACCGGCCGGCTCGACGACTTCGGCAAGCTGCGCCAGGGCGGCGGTCTGTCCGGCTATCCCTCGCGCGCCGAGAGCGAGCACGACGTCGTCGAGAACTCGCACGCGTCGACGGCGTTGTCCTACGCCGATGGTCTGGCGAAGGCATTTGCGTTGACGGACCAGTCCGACCGCGCGGTGGTGGCGGTTGTCGGTGATGGCGCGCTTACCGGCGGCATGTGCTGGGAGGCACTCAACAACATCGCTGCCGCACCTGACCGGCCGGTGCTGATCATCGTCAACGACAACGGACGGTCCTATGCGCCGACGGTCGGCGGGCTCGCCCAACATCTCGGCGCGTTGCGGTTGTCACCCTCCTACGAGCAGGCTCTCGACCTGGTGAAGAACTCGTTGGCCCGCACACCGTTGGTCGGCGCGCCGCTCTACGACGCGCTGCACGGCATGAAGAAGGGTCTCAAGGACCTGCTGCAGCCACAGGCCATGTTCGAAGACCTCGGCTTGAAGTACGTCGGACCGATCGACGGTCATGACGTGGGTGCGGTCGAGGGCGCACTGCGCCGGGCGCGCGACTACGGCGCGCCGGTCATCGTGCACTGCCTGACGGACAAGGGCCACGGTTACGCTCCGGCGGAGAACGACGAGGCCGACAACTTCCACGGCGTACCCGTCATCGACCCGGTCAGCGGGCGTCCGGTTGGCGTCGCACCCCCGTCGTGGACGGCTGTGTTCGCCGAAGAGATGTTGGCGCTCGGCCACGAACGAGCGGACCTCGTCGCTGTGACGGCTGCGATGCTCCGCCCCGTCGGGCTGCATCCCTTTGCCCATGCGTTTCCCGACCGAGTCTTCGATGTCGGCATCGCCGAGCAACATGCCGTGACGTCAGCCGCCGGTCTTGCCATGGGCGGGCTTCATCCAGTCGTCTGCGTTTATGCGACGTTCCTCAACCGCGCCTTCGACCAGGTGCTGATGGACGTCGCACTGCACCGTTTGCCGGTGACGTTCGTGCTCGACCGTGCCGGTGTCACCGGTGAGGACGGTGCCTCCCACAACGGCATGTGGGACCTGTCGATCCTCGGAGTCGTCCCCGGCATGCGGGTCGCGGCTCCGCGCGACGCAGTTCGGCTGCGGGAGCTGCTGCGCGAGGCAGTTGAGCATGATGCCGGACCGACGGCGCTTCGATTCCCGAAGGCCTCGGTCGAGAGTTCGGAGATCGCGGCGGTCGACCGGTTGGGCGGCATGGACATACTCCGACGTGCTGACGACTCCGACGTGCTCGTGGTTGCGGTCGGCGCACTTGCCCCGATGGCACTTGACGTTGCCGACCGGCTGCATGCCCAGGGCATCGTGACGACCGTCGTGGACCCGCGCTGGGTGCTGCCGGTGGACCAGGCGCTGCCGGCGCTGGCCGCCGCGCACGGGCTCGTGGTCACCATCGAGGACAACGGGGTTGCCGGGGGAGTGGGTGACGCCGTCGCCCGCGAGCTGCGTAGCCGGGGGGTGCGCACGCCGGTGCGGTCCTTCGCGTTGCCGCAGCAGTTCCTTGCGCAGGGCCGTCGCGTCGACGTGCTCGCCGAATCCGGGCTGTCCGCACAGGAAATCGCCCGCGCGGTCGTCGAATCGGTTGCCCAACACGACCCGGCTCTGGAGCGGACGGGCGACTGAAGCCCGTGTTCGCCGATCGCATCAGTCCCAAGGTCAGCGTCAGCGTCGTCTACGTTCTCGCGATGTTCATGACGATCATGGACTCCACGATCGTCAACGTCGCACTGCCACAGCTCGGACGTGACTTCGGCGTGCCGGCCGCGGACGTCGACACCGTCATCGTCGGATTCCTGGTCAGCCTGGCAGTCTTCATCCCCGCTTCCGGATGGCTGGGAGACCGCTTCGGCACGCGGCGCGTCTTTCTCGGCGCACTCGTGTTCTTCACCGTCGCGTCGGCGCTGTGCGGACTGGCGCAGACGCTGACCCAGCTCGTGCTCTTCCGAATCCTCCAAGGTGTGGGCGGCGGGATGCTCACCCCGGTCGGGATGGCGATGCTCTATCGCACGTTCCCGCCGCACGAGCGCATTCGCGCGTCGCGGATCCTGGTGATCCCGGCGGCGTTCGCACCGGCCGTCGGTCCCGTGATCGGCGGCCTGCTCGTCACGGACCTGTCGTGGCGGTGGGCCTTCTATGTCAACGTTCCGATCGGCGTTGCCGGCTTCCTGTTCGGGTTGCTCTTCGTCCGCGACCAACGGGAGGAGGATGCGGGTCGCTTCGACGTGCCAGGGTTCCTGCTCGCCGGCGCCGGCCTGGGCTCGCTGATGTATGCCCTCAGCGAGGGATCGGCGCGGGGTTGGCGGTCACCCGGGATCCTGTCGCTCGGCATCGTCGGTGTCGTACTGCTCGCCGCGCTCGTCGTGGTGGAGCTGAGAACACGTGAGCCGATGCTCGACCTGCGCCTGCTCGGCAACCGCCTGTTCGCGAGTACGACGCTCGTGGTCGTGCTCGGCACCACGGGGTTCCTCGGCAGCCTGTTCCTCGTGGCGCTGTTCTACCAGGACGGCTTCGGGGTGTCGGCATTTCAGTCCGGACTCAGCACCTTCCCCCAAGCGTTGGGGGTGATGGCTGGCGCGCAGGTTGCGAGCCGTCTCTACCCGCGGATCGGGCCCCGCCGGCTCATCGGCGTCGGGCTGTGTGCGGTCGCCGTTTGCCTCGGTCTCATCGCGACGGTTCCGTTCTCGGCGAGCCTCTGGGTC
>JAVEEE010000196.1 GCA_030840615.1 Frankiaceae bacterium
ATGACGCGTCGCTTCGCCGCCGGGCATACCAAGCACGAAGACGGCCGCGTGACGGTCGCGCGGCCGTGGTGGCTGCCGCGTGGCAACATGCCCGCCGGCGGCATTTCCGCGACGGCCGCCGACCAGATCGCCTGGGCTCGCTTCCACCTGGGTGACGGCACTGCGCCCGACGGCACCCAGGTGCTGTCGCAGAAGTCGCTCGACTTGATGAAGCAGCCGACCGCGGAGATGAAGGGCAGCGCACTGGGCGACTACGTCGGCATCAGCTGGCTGATGCGCGACATCGACGAGGTGCGGCTCGTCGGTCACGGCGGCACGACGAACGGCCAGTACTCCGAGTTCGTCATGGTGCCGGAGCGAAAGTTCGCATTGATCTCGATGACCAACTGCGGGCCTAACGGGTCGCAACTCAACACGTTGCTGGAGAAGTGGGCGCTGGAGCACTACGCCGGCGTCGTCGACGCCGAGCCGGAGCAGCTCGTGCTGGGGGACGAGGCGCTGGTGCCGTTCACCGGACGCTACGAGACGATCGCGGCATCGTGCGAGATCACGAGCCAGGCCGGCCGATTGCTGGTGAAGGTCGACATCAAGCCCGAGATGGCCGCAGTGCTGCGCGAGTCCGGCGAAGAGGTGCCCGAGGACCAGCCGCCGGTCGTGCTTGCGCTGCTGGCCGGCGACGGCGACCAGTACGTCGTTCCCGAGGGTGACGCCAAGGGGATGCGCGGCTACTTCACTCGCGATGCGGAAGGCCAGGTCGTCGGCGTACACCTCGGCGGCAGGCTTGCCACCCGGGTCGCCGTCGTGCCGGAGCCGGCGGCGTCAGCCAAGGACGAGATGGCGACTGCCTGACGGCGACCGCCTCAGCGCGGCGTACCAGCCGTGCCGGCTAGTACGCCGCGGCCGCACCGCTGAGGGCCCGCGGGTCACTGGCTCCCTCGAGGTGGTCGGCACGCACCGCGATCATGTGTGCGTGGCCGTAGTTGCCGTCGGTCACCCGCACCCGGTGGCCGCGCTCGGTCAGGCCGGGGGACCAGCCGGGCGGGGCGGCCGGTTCCAGCTCCACCTGCACCCGACCGCGCTCGGCCCAGGTCGAGAACCCGCCGCCCCCGCCGGCGTTCGACAGCGCCCAGCGCGGTGCGGCCACGGCCGCACCGATGCTTTCGCCCGCCCCGAGCACCCGCGCGAGCAGCTGCAGCAGGATCTGCGGCTGGCTGTCGCCGCCCATCGTTCCGAGCACCGCGTCGAGCCGTCCGTCCGGCGCCGTGACGAGTGCCGGTGCCAGCGTGTGCGGTGGCCGGCGACCGGGGCGGTACTCCGCGGGATGGCCGGGCTCGAGGCTGAAGCCGATGCCGCGGTTCTGCAGGAACACGCCGGTCGACGGTTCGGCGATGTTGGCGCCGAAGCCACCCGCGTTGGACTGGATGAGTGAGACGCCCATCCGGTCGGTGTCGACGACGCAGAGCGAGATGGTGCCGCCGGGGCCGTAGCCGTCACCGAGATCCGCCGCCCGGTCCGCGCGGACTTCCGCGCGGCGCGGACCGAGACGTCCCTCATCGAGCAGCGAGGGTCCGTCGGCGCCCTCGTGCAGCACCTCGACCCGGTCGTACGCCGCCTGCCGGGCGGCCTCGACCGTGAAGTGCGCCCACAGCGGGTCCTCGGTGTCCGCCGGCAACGCCAGACCGGCGGCGATCCACGCGCCGGCCAGCGTCAGGTAGCCCTGCGAGTTGGGCGGCACGGTCCACAGGCGCCGGCCCCACACGTCGAGGCCCAGCGGCTCGACCCAGTCGGCGTTGTCCCGCGCAAGGTCTTCCGTGGTGAACTCGCCGGCGCCGACCTCCAGCAGGCCGGCACCGAACTCCCCGCCGTAGAAGCCGTCGCGCCCGGCGGCCACGACCGCGTCGAGGCATCTGGCCACCCCGGGCCGGCGGACGACCGCGCCCGGGTGCGTCGCGGCCGCGAAGTCGCTACCGCCGGGCAGGTGGGCGACCATCGAGGCGACCCAGGACAGGATCGGCGCGGCGGGAAAGCCGTCCGTGGCATAACCCCGGGCAGGTGCGAGGACCGCGGCGAGCGGGAGCCGGCCGAACCGGCCGTGCAGGGCGAGCCAGCCGTCGACGCAGCCGGGCATCGTGACGGCCCTGACGTCACCTGATGGGGGCATCAGCCGATGCCCGTCTCGCCGTAACCGATCCGGGTCTGCACCGGAACCTGCGCGCCCGCTGGCGTTGAGCACAGCCGGCGCGATGACACCCGGCTCGTGCACCAGCGCGAACAGGTCGCCGCCCATGCCACACATGTGTTGCGTGGTGACAGCGAGCACTGCACTGGTCGCGACCGCTGCGTCGGCGGCGCTGCCACCGGACCGGAGCATGGCCAGACCTGCTTGTGCCGCGAGGTGGTCGACCGCGCACACCATCCCGCCGCCGGCGTAGAGCGACGTGAACGGCGCTGGTCTGCCCACCACGATCGCTGATGTTAGGCGGTCGGGTCAGCGCGCCCTGACGATGCCGAGCGGGCCGTCCGCCAGACCCGGAAACACGGTGGAGATGCCGGGTTGACCGCATCGCTTCGTGAGGATCTCGGCGAGCAGGGCACGGTAGTCGGTGGTGGCGGCGAGATCACCGTCGTCGAGGTCAGCGTCCGCGAGGCCAGGCCAGGAGCCGTAGACCTTGCCGCCGTTGACGCCACCACCGATGACCAATGAGACGTTGCCGTGGCCATGGTCGACACCGGCCGACCCGTTTTCCTCCACCCGCCGGCCGAACTCCGACAACGTCACGATCGTGACGTCCGCCAGGCGCGGTCCGAGGTCGGTGGTGAAAGCAGCAAGCGCGTTGGCCAGCTCGCGGAGCTTGCCGCGGAGACGTCCTGCCGACAACGTGCCGAGGTCGTCATGCATGTCCCAGTCGTCGAACTCGACGGCAGCCACTTGCAGCCCGACGCCTGCCTTGATGAGGCGGGCGAGGTCGCGCAGCGCCATGGCGAGATCGGAGTCCTTGTCGTAGGACGCACCGGGCGCCGGCGTGTAGCCGCCGCGTTTGAGGCCGACCGTTGTCCGCAACGCCGACAACGCGGCCGACGCCGGTCCCGCGATGGGAGCCGACGCCCCGTCATACATCGTCGTGAGCGCCCGACGCCAGCGCGCGAGCTCGGTCGCGGCGTAGGTCGCGTCGTCGCCGTCGGCGATGTCGAGGACGAACGAGTTGACCGACGACATCGCCAGCACCGGAGCCGGGCCGGCGAGCTGCTGTGTCGGCAGTGCGTCGCCCAGGTTGACGGCCTGGAACGGCGTGCCGGTGCCGCGCTGGGTGAGCGCGCGGTCGAGCCAGCCGCTGCGCAGCGACGCGCCGGGTGCGCCGCGCTCCATCTCGCGCAGTGCCTCGAAGTGGCTGCGGGTCGGGTCCATCTGCCCGACCGCGTGCACGGCGCCGAACGCACCGGACTGCCACAACGGCTGCAGCGGCTTCAGCTCGGGGTGGAGCCCGAAGATGCCGTCGCCCGGTAGCAGTGCGCCCTGCGGGACACCGATCGTCGGTCGCTTCATCAGGTAGTCGGGATCGCCGGTCGGTACGACGATCGACAGCCCGTCTGCGCCGCCTCGTAGTGATAACACGACGAGCACGTCGCCTTCGTAGGCGGACGGCGTCGAGGCGAACGCCAGCCGGGTGGACATTCCGGGTGCTGACAGCCCGACGTAGCCGGCGGCGGTCAACCCGAGCATGCCGGAGAGCAGACCGCGCCGGCTCACACCGCGGGTGTCCGCCGCGGTTGCCGGGCACGTCGGGCAGGACTCTGTTGTGACGTCACTCGTCATGAGGTCACCGGACCAGGTGCGCAGGTGCGTCGAGGATGAGTGCGACGAGGTGCGACAGCCGCCAGCCCAGCCACTCCGAGTCGGCGGGTAGTGCCGTGCCGGCGTGCACACCGCAGAACGTCAACACTGCGCTGCGATGCGCAGCCGGAAGCCGGCCGAACAGCAGCCGGGCGGAGAGCGCGTCGACGAGTCCGCCGTACGTCGCCGGCCGCGTTCTCGGCAGCAGCGCCCTGCAGTTGGCTGCTTTCACGTGATCGGAGTCGGGCCACCAGGCGGCGGCAAGGCTCTGGTGGATGTTCCAGCGGCTGAGCACGCCGCCGGCCGACTGCCAGGCGGTGGCCACGTCGGGATAGCCGTCCGGTAGCCCCCATGCGCTCGGCGCGTGCCCGGCCGAGTCCACCATCCAGTAGAGAGACTCCAGGCCGGACCGCGCCGCTGCCCGGTCGCTGCCACGGTGCAGGCCGACGTCGAGCACCCGCAACGTCGCCATCACATCTTCGTAGGGCCGCCGCATCTTTCGCGGCGCATCGCGAAACGCCGCACTGGCGAACAGCTCGCGCAAGACGGGTCGGATCGCCGTTCGGTTCGCGAGGTAGACGTTGGCGAGGTGACTCACCAGACGCGGCGGCGGCTGGTCGGCCACGAAGTGGACGACGAGCTTGCGGGCCAGCTGATGCGCGGTCGCGGGATGGCGGGCGAGGTAGCGCAGGTATGAGTAAGCGACGTCGCGGCCGTCCGACGCGGCGTTCGTCGCGGAGAAGGCGAGCACCCTGACCTCGCCGGTCCAGTGGATCGAAGGGTCATACGCGAAGAGACCCGTGTCGTCGTCGACCGTGTAGCCGGTCATGATCCGCGCCGAGTCGACCATCATCCGTTCGGTGTAGCCGGCGTCGACGCCGACGGTGTGCAGCTCGAGGAGCTCGCGCCCGTAGTTCTCGTTCGGTGCGTCCTTGGTCGAGTCGGCCTGGTTGAGGTAGCGGAGCATCGCCGGGTGTCGGGCGCTCGCGATCAGCATGCTCTCGAACGTGCCGAGAGCATGTCGCCGGACGACGTTGCGGTCGTAGTCGTGTCGGTTGTCCCAGACGTTGTCACTGGGATTGGTCACGTTGAGGTGGTTGGACCAGAAGTCGACCATCACTTCGAAGAGCTGCCGGCGACTCCATGCGGCCTGTCCGATCGTGGCCTGACCGAGCTGGAACATCAGGTCCCAGGAGAACTCGTCGACGCCGGCGCGGACCTGCGGGATCGACCACTGCAGCCGGGGGTAGAGCGCGCGCACCGCGTCACCCTCCGGGTCGTCGATGCGCCCTGGGTGGAGCTGAAGCTCGACCCAGTGGCTCATCCGGCCCCGCGAGAGCGCGGCGAGTGAGTGCGGCGTCGGTCCGAAGGTGGCACGGCGGAGCAGATGCAGTCGTCGCTCGTGGAGGGTGCGACGGGGGGCGCTGCTCGTGGCAGCCCCGGCGGGCAGCGCCGGGCCGGCCGCGGCCAGGCCGCCGGCGACAGCGCCGGCGGCGAGCAGGCCGCGGCGGGAGACCGCCGCATCGAGCATGGTTGCTGCATCGACGCGGTTCGGCCCGAACAGAAACGGCCGCACGGGTGACAACCCGGCACGGAGCCGGGGTCGGGCAAGGCGGATTCAGCCGGTTTGCGAGCTGCCGCTCAGCCGCCCATGGCAGCGGCTGCCCGCTTCTCCATCTCCTCGGGTGGCACGTCTTCGACGTGGCTCGCCACGAACCAGGCGTGGCCGAAGGGGTCCTCGAACTGCCCGGCGCGGTCGCCGTAGAACTGGTCCTCGACCTTGCGCATCGCCGTGGCGCCGGCTTCGAGGGCGCGGTCGAAGACGGTGTCTACGTCCTCGACGTAGACCATGACCGTCACCGGTGTCCCGCCGATGGTCTTCGGCGATTTTCCGCCCATCTCCGGGAAGGCGTCGGCAAGCATGATCACCGACGTGCCGATCTCCAGCTCTGCGTGGCCGATCTTGCCGCCAGGTGCCGCCATCCGCATGCGCTCGGCGGCGCCGAAGACGCCTTTGTAGAAGTCGATCGCGCTCGTCGCGTCGTCGACCGTGAGGTAAGGGATCACCTGCGGGTAGCCGTCGGGGATCGCTTTCACCTTGGCCATCGGATGCCTCCTCGAGGGGGATGAGCCCAACCTAACCCCCTCATGTCCGATGATGTGGCGGATGAATGTCCACGTCGACGCGGACCGGTGCCAGGGCCACGGTCGTTGCTACCTGACCGCGCCGGGCCTGTTCGAGGCGGACGACCTCGGCAGCGGGCGGCCGATCGGTGACGGGGCCGTGCCGGTGGCGCTTCAGCACGACGCGCGGCTCGCGGTCGCGAACTGCCCGGAGCGAGCAGTCTCTTTCGAGGGGACCTGATGGGGCTGCACGACCGGGTCACGGACTGGGCCAGGGACTTCGACCACACCGACGAGGGGTGGGCCGCTGATCCCTATCCCATCTGGGACGAGCTGCGGTCGACGTGCCCGGTCGCACGTTCGGAACGGTACGGCGGAGTGTGGCTGCCGACCCGCCACGAAGACGTTGTCGCGATCGCGTACGACACCGACCACTTCAGCTCGCGCAGCGTGGTCGTCAGCAAGTTCCGCGCGCCCGTCGAGATCGCTCCGGTCGGCACCGCTCCGCCGATCTCGTCCGACCCACCGTTCCACAAGCAAGCGCGCAAGGTCCTGCTACCGGTCTTCTCGCCACGCGCCGTGAGCGCACTCGAGCCGTCGACCCGTGCCTACTGCGAGGAGCTGCTCGAGCAGATGCGCGGTCGCGAGGTGGTCGACGCCGCTGCCGACTACGCCCAGCACATTCCCGTGCGGGTGATCGCGAACATGCTGGGGCTACCGGAGGCCGACGCCGACGTCTTCCGTGGCTTCGTGCATCACGTGCTCGAAGGAGTTTCGCTGCCCATCGAGGAGCGCGTCGCCGGGATGCTGCCGCTCTTCGACTATCTCGAGAAGCACATCGCCGACCATGTCGGCAATCCGCGCGACGACCTGATCAGCCTGCTGCTCGACTCCGAGGTCGACGGGCGCAAGCTCGACGGGTTCGAGGTCGCCCGGATGATTCTGCTGCTCCTCATCGCGGGCATCGACACGACCTGGAGCGCGATCGGCGCTTCGCTCTGGCACCTCGCCCGGACGCCGGCCGACCGCCGACGGCTGCTGGCGGAGCCGGGCCTGATGCCTGTCGCCGTCGAGGAGCTGCTGCGGGCCTACGCCCCGGTGACGATGGCGCGGCTGGTCAAGGAAGACATGGACTGGAACGGCTGCCCGATGAAGGCCGACGACTGGGTGCTGCTCCCGTTCCCCTCGGCCAACCGCGACCCGGCCGCCTTCGCCGAGGCGGACACCGTCGTGATCGACCGCGAGGTCAACCGCCATCTCGCCTTCGGCGTCGGGATCCACCGCTGCGTCGGATCTCACCTGGCGCGGATGGAGCTGACCGTCGCGCTAGGGGCCTGGTTGGCGGCGATCCCGGACTTCGAGCTGGCTGAGCCGGCGGCCGTCCGCTGGTCGGAGGGTCAGGTCCGCGGCCCGCGCATCCTGGCGATCCGCCGGCCCGCCCTTCCCTGACAAATCGGGCCCTACAGCCGGTTTCGGGCCAGAGCCGAGCGGGGCACCCGGAAGGAGTGACGCTCGCTGCGTCGAAATTCGTCTTCATGCCCGCTGACCTGCGACGTCGGCTGCTTGCGGCCCTCGTCCTGGTCCTGGCAGCGGCCGGCTACGCCCTCGCGCCGCTGGCCTCGGCCGGGCCCGGCCGCCCGGCGTTGGTCCTGGGGCACGTGCCGACTGCCGACACCGCGCTTGTCGGCGCCGTCGTCGTCGGTCCCGGCGGCGCGACCACCGGCTACGACACCAAGGTCGTGGTCATCACCCAGGGCACCCCGCTGACCTTCGTCAACCTCGACGAGATCGCCCACACCGTCACCTCGGTCGCTCGCGATCGGCAAGGCAACGCGCTGTTCAACGGCAATGCGCTGCCGGGCACGACCGCAGACGTGGCCGGCACCGCGAAGCTCGCACCGGGTACCTATGCGTTCTACTGCCAATTCCACCCCAACATGCAGGGCACGCTCATCGTCGAGGGCCAGGGCTCGTCCGGCACCAAGCCCGCCAAGCCGACGTTCAAGCAGGCGCTACGGGTCCCCCCGGTGCTCACCGGCTCGCACCTCACGATCCCGGTCCGGCAGGCCGACGTGCGAGTGCTGCCGAACGGGCCCAAGACGTTGATGTGGACCTACGGCGGCAGCTACCCGGGCCCGACCATTCGCCGACCGTCCGGACACCGGACGACGGTCACGTTCGTCAACAAGCTCCCCGGCTCGGTCGGCGACATCACCGTGCATCTGCACGGCGACCATCACGCAGCCGCGTCGGACGGGCAGCCTGACTCGCAGCTCATCAAGCCCGGCGGACGGCGTACCTACGTCTATCCGTTGCGCGACGGTGGCAAGCCCGAGAGCGCGGCGTTCGACTTCTACCACGACCACCGGATGATGGACACGGGTCGAAACGTGTGGAACGGCCTTCAGGGCATGTTCATCACGAGCGATGCGTTCGAGCGACATCTGCCGTTGCCGACCGGACGCTACGACGTGCCGTTGCTCGTCTCCGACCGAGGCTTCGACTCCAACAACCAGCTCACCGAGCCGTTCCCACACCCCGGCGACGGCTACGAGGGCACGCAGAACAAGTTCGTCGGTCCTTATGCGGCGCCGGGCGATGCCACCGTCGGCGACCGCATCCTCGTCAACGGTGTCTACGGTCCGCACTTCGACGTCGGCACCCACCGCTACCGGTTGCGGCTGCTGAACGGATCGGGCTTCCAGTCCTATGACTTCCACCTGTCCAACGGCAGGCCGTTCATCCAGGTCGGCACGGGCAGCGGGCTGCTGCCCAAGCCGGTGGTGCGTGACGACATCCTGCTCGGGCCGGCGCAGCGCGCCGACGTGATCGTCGACTTCGGCCACGACTTCGGGAAGACGGTCACGCTCACCAGCAAGCCACGGCAGGACACGTCGGCCGGCGGCATCGGGACACCGGACGCACCGATCATGCAGTTCCGGGTGACCAAGCATGTCGCCGACAAGACGCGGGTGCCCGCGAAGCTGCAGCCGCTGCCGAAGATGTCGGTTCCGGCGACACCGAGCCACGTCTGGACCTTCGGACTCGGCGGCGACGCGTCCCGCGGCACGTTCTGGACGGTCAACGGCCACGCCTACGACCCCACCCGCGTCGACGCGACCATCCCATTGGGTTCGACGCAGACGTGGTTGCTGCAGAACCTCAGCCCGATCACGCACTACATCCACCTCCACGAGGAGCAGTGGCGCACTGTTTCCCGTGATGGCCAGCCACCGCCTGACTACGAGGCGGGCCTGCAGGACACCTGGCGACTGGATCCCGGGGAGTCGGTCGAGGTGGCGGCGAAGTTCACCGACTACGTCGGTGTCTTCATGATCCATTGCCACATGCTCGACCACGAGGACCACGGGATGATGGCGCAGTTCGCCGTCGTGAAGCCCGGTAGCTCCGCGCTCCCGCCGGGCTACCACTACGGCCCGTCCACCTCGGGGGCCGTGGGGACCGGCGACATGGCGGGCATGGCGCGGGCCGCCATGACGCAGCTAGCCTCCATGGGCGGGGGCCCGGCCGTCGCGCCGGGATGGATGCGGACCGTCGTGCGCGCGGCATGGGCGCTCGCCGTCGAGCTACCCGTGTTTGCTCTCGTGCTGCTGTGGCGGCGTCGCCGTACCCTGGCAGGCCTCCCCCTTCGCGCCGGGGTCATCACCCTGCTGGGCGGAGTCGCGGTGACGCACGCGTCCGACCTGCTCGGCAAGCTGTGGGAAGCGCCCTACCTCGCCGTCGGGTTCGGCCTGCTCGTTGTCGGTTCAGGTGCGGCTGCCATCGCCATGGCTACCGCCCGACGCACCCCGCGGCTTGAGCTCCTGGTCGGCGCCGCCTCCCTCGTGACCCTGGTGGGTTACGTCGTCAGCCGCACCGTCGGTCTTGCCCAGATCGCCGACCACGTCGGGCATTGGGCCGATCCGTGGGGCACCGCTGCACTCGTCGTCGAGACGGCGCTGGTCGCCGTCGCCGCAAGGTCTTACATGCCGAAGATCAAGGGAGTTCGAATGAGCAGGCCACGTTGGGTCGTCGCGGTGTGCGCCGCAATCGCCGTCGCGTCGACGGTGATCGGCGGCGTGCCGTCCGAGGCGGCGGGCAAGGGACGCGTCCTGCTCGTGTGCAACGGCACGGTCAAGTGCCCGCATGTGAAGGGCGCGCACTACTACAAGTCGCTGCAGCTCGCCGTTGACCACTCGCGCAACGGTGACTGGGTGCTCGTCTGGCCCGGCACCTACAAGGAGTCGGTCATGGTGCAGAACGGCCATGGCCTCACGAGTGGGCTGCACATCCGGGGCATGAACCGCAACCGCGTCGTCTTCGACGGCAAGAAGACGGGTGGCTCGGCTGTCCACGTGCTAGGGGTGAACAACACCTGGGTCGAGAACATGAGCGGGCAGAACTACCTCACGGGGGCGGCCAACGCCTTCTTCTGGACCGGCGTCGACGGCTACTGGGGCAACTACCTCACGGCATACAACAACGGGGACTACGGGCTCTACGCCTACGACTCGACCAGCTCGGGCAAGACGCCGGCGACGTTCGCGCACGACTACGCTTCGTGGAACGCCGACAGCGGCATCTACATCGGTGGCTGCCGCGACTGCAACGCCGTGATCGTCGACTCCAAGGCGGAGAAGAACGCGATCGGCTATTCGGGCACCAACGCCGGCGGTGAGCTGTTCCTGCTCAACAGCGAGTGGGACCACAACGCGAGCGGCATCGTGCCCAACACCCTCACCAGCGAGCCCGACCCGCCGCAGGAGGGTGCCACGATCATCGGCAACTACGTGCACGACAACAACGACCACGATGTGCCGGGAGCCGGCATCACGGCGATCGCGCCGGTGGGCAATGGCATCGAGATCGCCGGCGGCTCCAACAACATCATTCGCGGCAACCTCATCAAGAACGAGAGCCACGCCGGCGTCATCCTGCACTGGCTGTTCACGCCGCCGATCAACAACCAGATCCTCAGCAACACGTTCATCCACGTCGGTTACTCCGGCGACCCGGGTGATGCCGACATCGCATTGGACGGCACGAGCCTGCAGAACTGCATCGATGCGAACGTCGACCGCACCGGCGGTCACACGAAGCCGGCCACGGTGGACCCGCCCAACCTGCTCGATCTCGACAACTGCGGCGACGCCAACATCCTGCGGCAGAACGGCCGTGGCATCTATGAGCCGGGCGACCCGATCGTCAGCATCATGACCGCGCTGAACGCGGCGGGCATCACCGAGCCCAAGGACTACAAGGGGCCGGGCCCGCGACCCGGGGCCATGCTGTCGATGCCCAACCCGTGCAAGGGGGTGCCAGCCAACCCGTGGTGCGCCGACGGCCAGCCGCGGTTCGCCATCCCTGGCGGCCGCTGAGCGCAAGCGAGGTGGCTCACGGGATGACGACGGTCTCCTCGTCGAGGTAGTAGTCGAAGGCGAGGGGCTTGCAGTCGCGCTCCAGGACCCACTTGAGGAAGTGCTGGTGCACGGGGTGCCTCTGGTAGGTCACGAGCGCGTCGAGGTCCGCCAGCTCCATGTAGAGCAGGTACTGGTAGCCGCGGGTGCGCTCGGAGTTGATCGAGGGCCCGAGCCGCATGCGGTCGATACCGCCGATCTCGGTCGGCCACGAGCGCACCTGGCGTTTCATGTCCGCCCAGTCGTCGTCGGAAAGCTCGTCCGGGAAGGCGAACAGCACGATGTGTTGAAGGGTCATGCGGTCACCCCTCGGAGGTCGAGACCAGCGGCACGTCGGCAGTGGCCAGCAACGTCGTCGTCAGGTCCTTGCTCGGCATCTCGGCCAGCGACAAGAACGTCTCGGTGCGCTGGACGCCCTCGATCTGCCAGACGTGCTCGAGCAGGAGCCGGCGCAGGTGGCCGTGGTCGCGGACCCGGACGCGGGCAAGCATGTCCAAGGCCCCGGTGATCACGATGACGTCCTCCACCTCGGGAAGCCGGTGCAGCGCCTCCATCACCAGACCTTGCTCTGCGCCTTGCGTCGCGCTCACCGCCAGATAACACGTGACGTAGCCGAGCACGGCCCAGTCGATCGACACCGTGTAGCCACGGATGACTCCGGCGCGTTCGAGCCGCGCGATCCGCTCGCCGATGGCCGGCGGCGACATCCGCAGCTCGCGGCCCAGTCGTCGCTGGGAGATCCGCGAGTCACGAGCCAGCAGCGTCAGGAGCTGCCGGTCGACGGTGTCCAGCTCCACCGTGGTGGGCAGCGGCGAGGCGACGTCCGCGAGCGTCGACAGCGGAGGAGGCTTCTTGGGCAAAGGAAAGGCACGCCTCCGTTCTGCTTGTCACATAGCGCTCAACTACGTAAGGTTGCCTCGCAACTGAAGCGCCAGTGTGCATCGGAAGTCTGCAAGTGATGGATGGGGGTGTCAAGGTGGGCGGAGGCCTCGCGACGCCCGACATCGTGCCTGCAACCGCGTGGGCCGAGCTGTTCTCGCGCCGGTCCGCCCGCGGCGGCGACGAGCTCACCGCCATCCTTTCGCTCGCGGCCAGCGAGGACGTGATCACGTTCTCCGGCGGCTTCCCGGCCCCCGAGACCTTCCCGGTCGACGTGCTGCGTGAGCTGACCGAGGAGCTGCTGTCCGAGGACGCCGCGCTCGCGCTGCAGTACTCGCCGACGGAAGGTCTGCTGCCGGCCCGAGCCGCACTGAGCGATCTCCTCGCGCGCACGCAGGAACAGGCGGTCGACCCCGGCGACGTGCTGGTGACCAGTGGCGGCATCGAGGCTCTTCAGCTCCTGGCCCGCTCCTTCGTCGACCCGGGTGACCGCGTCATCGTCGAGGCACCCACCTATCTCGGCGGCATCATGGCGTTTGCCGGCTTCGAGGCCGACGTCGACGCGGTTGGCGTCGACTCCGGCGGTCTTCGCGTCGACGAGCTCGACGAGGCGTTGTCGCACGGGCCGCGCGCCAAGGTCGTCTACGTCATCCCCGACCACCAGAACCCGACCGGGCTCAGCCTGGAGGCCGAACGCCGCGCCGCGCTCGTCGACGTCTGCCGCCGGCACGGCGTCCTGCTCATCGAGGACGTGGCTTACCGCGACCTCGGGTTCGACGGTCAGGCACCGCCAAGCCTCTGGTCGCTCGGGCCTGATGTGGTCGTGCAAATCGGCACGTTCTCCAAGATCTTCATGCCGGGCGTGCGGCTCGGCTGGGCGGTGGGGCCCGCTCCGGTGCTCGCTGCGATGACCGCTGCGAAGCAGAACTCCGACCAGTGCTCCGGAGCGTTCGGGCAGATGCTGATGGCGCGCTACGTCGAGCGCGGTCATCTGCAACGCAACCTTGTCGGTGCCCGACGCCTCTACGAGTCGCGGGCCACTGCGATGCTGCGCGCACTCGAGGAGCACATGCCGGCGGGCGTCACCTGGACCCGCCCGCGCGGCGGCTTCTTCGTCTGGTTGACCGCTGCGGAGCACGTGGATGCGCGCGCGCTTTCCGCCGCCGCCACCCGCCTCGGTGTCGCCTATGTGCCGGGCAGCCCGTTCTACACCGACGGTCGGGGAAACAACTGCTTCCGGTTGTCCTACAGTCGCGCCACCGAGGCCGACATCGCCGTAGGAATCCAACGCTTGGGATCCCTCCTCACATCAGAGAGTCACGCATGAGCAGCGACACACAGCACTTCAGCACCGAGGCCGGCGGGACCCCGACCGCACCGGGCCGCTACGTCGACGTGTCGGCGATCTCGCGGGCCGAGTTCGTGCCCGGCCTGCAGTTCCAGCCGGTCCTCGGCGAGCGGACGATGGTGAACTTCGTCTCCTTCGACGAGCACACCGAGGCACCACGGCACGTGCACGAGGAGGAGCAGATCGTCATCGTGCTCGAGGGCGAGTTCGAGTTCGACCTCGACGGCGACGTGCGCACGATGCGGCAGGGAGACGTCGCCGTCGTACCGCCCTGGGTGCCGCACGGCGCGCGCACGCACGCGACGCGCTGTCGCGAGATCGACGTTTTCAACCCGCCGCGCAAGACGTTGCTGGACCACGCCCGCGCTCAGCTCGGCGATGCCGGATCCGGCAAGGGTGGCGGCGAGTCGTAGTGGAGCTCGGGCTGCGTGGCCGACGGGCCGTCGTCACCGGCGGGTCCAAGGGGATCGGCCGCGCGGTCGTGGCCGAGCTGCTGGCCGAAGGCGCCGCCGTCGCCTTCTGCGCGCGCAACGGCGACGAGGTCAAGGCCGCCGAGCACGAGCTTGCTCAGGCGAACCCGGAAGCACCTGTCAGCGGCTGGGTCACGGACGTCACTGATCCGGACGCCGTGCAGCGGTTCGTCGACGGTGCGGCCGAGGGCCTTGGCGGGATCGACATCCTCGTCAACAACGCGGGCGCCGC
>JAVEEE010000199.1 GCA_030840615.1 Frankiaceae bacterium
CGTCTGAGGACGGCGGCGGGCTCTTCGGCGGCGTGCTCGCGCGCGGCGCGGTCGCGCGCGCGGTCGGCGACCGCGCCTGGCTGCAGGCGATGCTCGACTTCGAGGCGGCGCTGGCGCGCGCCGAGGCGCGCGCGGGGCTCATCGGCGACGACGACGCACGCGCGATCACGCAGGCCGCCGACGCGGACGCGTTCGACATCGACGCGATCGGCGCCGCCGCCGCGGCGACCGCCAGAAGCTCGAGCTCGCCTGTCTGCCTCATGGCGGCGATCGTACGGCGCGCGGGAGCGCGGTCTCCGCCCGGGTTGCGCCGGCTTGTGAAAAACCACAACGGCGCGGCCATACGTCGCTCCGGGCCTCATGCGGAATCAACAACCATACGGCCGGTCGGTGAATTCGCCGACCGCGAACGTCCGGCCACGATGCGGTCAGGCCACCCGGAGGAGGCACTGTCTTGAACGCAACCGACAACTGGTCATACGACCACACCAGCGGGCGCGGGGAGACGCTGCAGCGGATCTTCTCCGATCACGCCGCGACCGCCCCCGACGTGCCGTGGTGCGAGACCGGCGGCAAGGTCTACACGTACGGCGACTTCGATCGCATGGCCAACCGGGTCGCGCACGGGCTGACCGCCCGCGGCATCACGCGGGGCGACGCCGTGGCCGTGTTCATGAGCAACCGGCCGGAGTTCTTCTACGGCATGTTCGGGCTCCATCGCGCCGGCGCCGTCTACGTCCCGTGCAGCACGAACTACAGCCCCGAAGAGCTCGTCTACCAGCTCAACCACGTCGAGGCCAAGGCCGTCTTCGTCGACGAGACGACCTTTCCGCAGCTCGCGGCGGTCCGCGCCCAGATCCCCGGGATCGCCCTGTGCGTGATCCACGGCGCCGACGACGCCGAGGGCACGGTGACGCTGGACGGTCTCGTGGCCGGCCAGAGTGACGAGTGGCCCGACAGCGCGTCCCAGCTCACCGCCGACGACCTGGCGCTCGTGATGTACACGTCGGGGACGACGGCGCGGCCCAAGGGCGTCATGCTCAGCCACGGCGGCATGCTGACCGCGGCCGAGACGTGCTCGCGGGTCTTCGGCTGGTCGCCCGGCGAACGCTTCCTGTCGTACTTCGCGCTCTATCACTCCAACGGCGGCCTGATCGCGCTCGGCCCGGCGATCTTCTCGCGGTCGACGATGGTGATGGTGCCGTCGTTCAGCGCGTCGCGCTTCGTGGACATGCTGCGCGCACACCGCATCAGCTACTGCAACCTCAACAGCTCGCACGTCCGGATGCTGCTCAACCAGCCGCCGACTCCGCATGACGCCGATCACGCGGTACGGCGGATGATGCAGGGGCTGACGCTCGAGCCGCACGAGATCCTCGAGTTCGAGCAGCGCTTCGGGACCTACCTGTGCCCGACGTACGGGCTGACCGAGTCGCTCGGCATCTGCGTCGCGGGCGGCCCGACCGGGAACCGCCGTGTCGGCAGCGCCGGGCGCGTGCTGCGCGGCTACTCGCTGCAGATCGTCGACGACGAAGGCCGGCCACTGCCTCCGGGTGAGCCCGGGGAGATCGTGGTCACCTGCGACGGCCCCCATGGACGCGCGCTCGGGTACCTCAAGGACGAGGAGAACACCGCGGCGACGTTCGTCGGCGACGTGGTCCATTCCGGCGACGTCGGCCGGATCGACGACGACGGCTTCCTGTGGTTCGTCGAGCGCAAGAAGGACATGATCAAGCGCTCGGGCTTCAACGTCGCCGCGGCCGAGGTCGAGCGGATCCTCGTCGCCCACGAGGGCGTCGCCGACGCCGCCGTCGTCGGCACGCCCGACCTGATGCGCGACGAGGCGATCGTCGCGTTCGTCGTCCGGACCCCCGGCAGCACGGTCGGGCGCAACGAGCTCTTCGACGCGTGCGACGACGCCCTGTCGGACTACAAGGTGCCCCAGGTCATCGAGTTCCGCGACGAGCTCCCGCGCAACTTCCTGGGCAAGATCGAGCGCCGCAGGCTGCGCGACGACGCGCTGCGCTACCGGATCGACTCGAAGAAGCGACTGCCGGTGGGCCACCACGTGCGCGACCCTGAGCCGACCGGCGCCTGAGCGCTTGGACATTTGACCAAGCGCCTGTTTGGTCGTGGTTGTTGGGGCTCGCGACCGGTGCGAGCCTCGCCGAGGAGAGAGATGCGGTGCTCCGCCGAACCGGCGGACAGAGAGGAGTAAAGAGGCGATGATGGCATCTGCGGGCGTGCCGAGAGCGGCCGTCACGATCACCGTCGCGGCGGCACTGGCCGCACTCGGCGTCGCGGGCTGCGGCAGCAAGGCCAACAGCGATAAGCCGACCGCCGCGAGCGGCGCGGGCGGCGGTACGGGCACCGCGACGATCGGGTTCGTCTGGTCGAACTCCGGCCTCTTCGCGCCGTACGCCAAACCCGTCAACGACGGTCTCGACATGGCGGTCAAGAAGCTCAACGACGCCGGCGGCTTCGACGTCAATGGCAAGAAGTACACGCTCGTGGTCAAGAAGGT
>JAVEEE010000231.1 GCA_030840615.1 Frankiaceae bacterium
ACCACCGCCCCACGAGGGGTGGTCGACGCGGTCGTTTACCTGCCACGGTCCGTCAGCACCGTTGCCTTCGGTCACGTGCGCGGCGTCGCCGTCCGGTGCCTGCGGCGTAGCCTCGCAACGATCGCAGTTGCCGCACGGGCCGGGCAGCTCCTCACCGAAGTAGCCGAGCAGGAACTCGCGACGGCAGCCGCTCGTCTCAGCGAAGCCGCGCACCATCTCCACTCGCGACCGGTCGATGCCTTCACGTTCCTTCGCACGTTGCATCCCGAGCTCCGCTGCGTCGGCGGGGGCGGGTGCATTCGCGGCGGCGTCGACACGGCCGGCATGGTCGACGACGAGGGCGCCGGCGTCCTCGAGCAGGTTGACCGCCGTCGTGATGCGAGTTGCCGAGAGCTGAGCCGCCGTGCGCAGCTCCGAGACTTCGATCGGACCGTCGTGCAGCTCGACGAGAGTGGCCACCCGTTGCAGCACGACCGGGTCTGCCGATGCCGACGTGAAGAACTTGCGCAAGCCGAGGTCTTCGGGTCGATAGAAGAGCACGGTGTCGGCCGGCCGGCCGTCCCGACCCGCTCTCCCGATCTCCTGGTAGTAGGCGTCGAGTGACTCGGGGACGTCGGCATGCACCACGAAGCGCACATTGGGTTTGTCGATGCCCATGCCGAACGCCGTCGTCGCGACGACGACGTCCACCCGGTCATCGAGGAAGTCCGCATGCACCTGCTCGCGGTCGGACGCGCGCATGCCCGCGTGGTAGGCCACCGCGCGCAGCCCGAGCTCTGCAAGAGCACCGGCGTAACGTTCGGCGTCCTTGCGGGTGGCGGCATAGACGATCCCCGGCTTGACCTCGGCGGCCGCGCGCAGGACCACCGCGTCGCGCTTCTGTTCCTCGGATCGTGGCTGCTGGACCTCCAGGTGCAGGTTGGGTCGGTCGAAGCCTCGGATCACGTGCACCGGGTCGCGCAGACCCAGCCGGGTGACGATCTCCTCCCGGACCGGGGGCGCGGCGGTCGCCGTCAACGCGATGACCGCCGGGTGACCCAGCTGCTCGATGACGGTGTCCAGGCGCAGATAGTCCGGGCGGAAGTCGTGGCCCCAGGCGGCGACGCAATGTGCCTCGTCGACGACAAAGAGGCTGGGGTGCACGTCGGTCAACCGGCTCACGACCTCCGGCTTCGCCAGTTGCTCGGGCGACAGGAAGACGAACTCGATGTCTCCGGCGGCAACGGCCTCCCAGCCGTCGTCGAGGTCGGTGCGGCGTTGCGCGGAGTTGGCCGCGAACGCCCCGTGCTCGAGCAGGTCGACCACCTGGTCTCGTTGCAGGGCGATCAACGGTGAGACCACAACCGTCGGGCCGTCGAGGAGTAGCGCGGGCACCTGGTAGCAGGCCGACTTGCCCGCGCCGGTCGGCATCACGACGAGGGTGTCTCGGCCGGCCAGAACGGCCTGCATCGCCTCGAGCTGCCCCTCCCGCAGCGATGCCCAGCCGAACGCCTTCTTCGCCGTACGGCGAACTGCGGCGTTGGTCGCCTTCTTACTGCCGGGCACGGGCCTGCTCTACCCCGGCGCGAGCGCCGGCAACGTGGGCCCTCTCAACAGTGTCGATAGGTCAGCATGCGGTGCAGCTCGTGGGCCTTGGCACGCCGGGTCCGCCGGGGTGCGACCCGGTCGCGCAGCGCCTTCGCCTCGGCGAGGTCCGCGAGGAACGCGGCGCGGCGACTCAACCGGTCGCGGTCATTGCTGTCAGCACCCACATGCATTGATTACCCGCCCGCGCCTAACCTGCCGGCGACACCTGCCTGACTGTCAGCTGTCGCGGTCGGCGTCGATCTCTTCGGGCCTGCCGGTGCCGAGCATCTTCAACGTCCACGCGCGCCGACATGACTGACACCACCAGGTGCCGTGTGTGTCGTTGAGCGGACGCAGGTCCTCGTCGCCGCAGTAGGGGCAGTAGAACGGGACGGCACGCGCGGTGCTCACGGGTGCGCGGGGCGGGTCACGAGATCAATCCCTCGTCGGCGCGCCGGACCCAGGTCGCGAACGACTCCTCGTCGGCGCGGTCCTTGACGTAGTTGCGGAGTATTCGCTCGACGTAGTCCGGCAGCTCGGCCGCGGTGACCTTCAGCCCGCGGAGCTTGCGACCGAACGCCGGGTCGATGCCGATCGAGCCACCGAGGTGGATCTGGAAGCCCTCGCCGTCGTCGACGATCGACCCCTTGAGGCCGATGTCGGCGGTCTGGAACCGCGCGCACGAGTTGGGGCAACCGTTGACGTTGATGGTGATGGGCGTGTCGAAGTCGGGCAGCCGGCGGTCGAGCTCTTCGTAGAGGTCGACCGACCGTACCTTCGTCTCGACGATGGCGAGCTTGCAGAACTCGATGCCCGTGCAGGCCATCGTGCCGCGGCGGAACACCGACGGCCGCACCTGCAGGTCGCGGGACTCGAGCTCCGCAACGAGGGCGTCGACCTCTTCGTCTGGAACGTCGCGGATGACGCACTTCTGCTCGACGGTCAGCGCGACCCGGCCGCTGCCGTGCTGCTCGGCCAGGTCGGCGATCTCGGTGAGCTGAGCGCCGTTGGTGCGCCCGGCGCGCAGTGCGAAGCCGACGTAATTGAGACCGTCCTTCTGCTTGCGCACGCCGACGTGGTCGCGCACGGCCGTTGGTGGCGGCGGTGCCGGACCGTCGGCGAGCGCATGCCCGAGGTACTCCTTCTCCAGCACCTCGCGGAACTTCTCCGTCCCCCAGTCGGCCACGAGGAACTTGAGCCGCGCCCGGTTGCGCGACTTGCGATAGCCGTAGTCGCGGAAGAGTCGCGTGACACCGGCCCACACATCGGGCACCTCGTCAGGCTCGACGAAGACACCGAGCCGCTGCGCGAACATCGGGTTGGTGGACAGACCGCCGCCGACCCACAGGTCGAAGCCGACGCGCTGCTGGTCGGCCTTGTCGTCGTCGTAGCGCACTCCGATGAACGAGATGTCGTTGATCTCGTGTCCGACGCAGTAGACCGGGCAACCGCTGACCGCCGTCTTGTACTTGCGCGGCAGGTTGGAGAACTCCTTGTTGCCTTCCGCGAGTGCGTTGGTCCGGAGCAGCACATCAGTGCCGTCGAGGATCTCGTTCGCATCCACTCCGGCGAGCGGGCAGCCGAGCATGTTGCGGGGTGTGTCGCCGCAGGCCTCGGTGCTCGACAGGCCGACGGCCTCGATCCGGCGCCAGATCTCGGGCACGTCCTCGATCCGGATCCAGTGGAGCTGGATGTTCTGCCGGTCGGTCACGTCGGCGACGTCGCGGCCGAACTCCGTGGCGACGGTGGCGATCACCCGGAGCTGTTCGTTGCTGAGCTGACCGCCCGGGATGCGGATGCGCAGCATGAAGTACTCGTCGTCGAGCTCTTCCGGCTCGAGGATCGCCGTCTTGCCGCCGTCGATGCCGGGCCGGCGCTGGGTGTAGAGCCCCCACCAGCGCAGCCGGCCACGCAGGTCGGCACCGTCGATCGAGGAGAAGCCGGCCTTGGAGTAGATGTTCTCGACGCGCTGCCTGACGTTGAGGCCGTCGTCGTCCTTCTTCGTGCGCTCGTTGGGGTTGAGCGGCTCGAGGTGGCCCAGCGCCCACTGCCCCTGGCCCGCCGTACGGCGCCTCGGACGAGCGGGACGGGCAGCACCGGGCGGGCCAGACGTGCCGGGACCGGAATCGGTCATGGGAAGAGAGCGACCCTTCGTGGGGTTGTGCGGACGTGCGCAGCCGGCGTGGGTCTCAGCCCACGAGACAGATCGCGCTCGCGACGCGGACCAGGTCCACGTGGCGGCGGGAGACCAGCGGGGTCCCCAGAACCGCTCTGTTGCTCACGCAAGGAGTGTGTCACACTGCTCCCATGTTCTCGACCGTGCTCGTGGCGCGGCTGCATGTCGACCTGCAGCGCGTTCAGAGCGCGGTGTGTCGCGGCCGCTGACCTACTCAGCCGGCTTTTCGCGACCCACTTTCTGCGAGGACATTCATGACTTCGGCGCTCGAGCTGTCGTATCTCCACGGCGACGAGACCGCGCTGCACGACCTCTACGACGACTCGGACGGGCTGCAGCATCTGGCTGCCCACGCCGGCGCGGCGCTCGAGGGAGCATCGCCGCAGGACGTGCTGCGCTGGGCGTTCGAGCGCTTCGGCGAGCGTTTCGTCGTCGCGACGTCGATGGCGGA
>JAVEEE010000260.1 GCA_030840615.1 Frankiaceae bacterium
GAGCGCGAGGCCGTCGGCCCGGATCCGCTCCAGGACATAGCGGTCGCCCACCGCGGTCTCCGCGACGCCGATGCCATGCGCCGCCATCGCCTGCCTGAAGCCGAGGTTGCTCATCACCGTCGCGGCAACGGTGTCCCTGCGGAGCGCGCCGCGTTGCTGCAACGCCAGCGCGAGCACGGCCAGGATCTGGTCGCCGTCCACGACGTCGCCGGCGGCGTCGACAGCGAGGCACCGGTCGGCGTCGCCGTCGTGCGCGAGTCCGACGTCGGCGCGATGCTCGCGCACCGCGGCCCCAAGCGGCTCGAGATGGGTGGCACCGCACGACTCGTTGATGTGGAGGCCGGACGTGTCGGCGTTGATGACGACGACGTCGGCGCCGGCCGCGCGATAGACCCGCGGTGCCACCAGCGCGGCAGCTCCATTGGCACAGTCCACGACCACCCGCAACCGGTCGAGCCGGTGCGGCGCGGTAGCGACGAGATGGTCGGCGTACCAGTCGACCGCCCCGCTGAGGTCGGCCACAACCCGGCCGACCTGGCCACCCGTCGGGCGGGTGCCTTCGTGCTGCAGCCGCGCCTCGATCCGGTCCTCGACGTCGTCGCCGAGCTTGTAGCCCCCCGAGCCGAACAGCTTGATGCCGTTGTCGGGCATCGGGTTGTGGCTCGCCGAGATCATGACGCCGAGCTCCGCGACCCGATCGTCGGCGAGGGCAACCGTCAGCGCGTGTGCCACCGCAGGCGTCGGTAGGACGCCGAGCCGTACGACGTCGGCACCCGCGGACAGCAGCCCGGCGACGACGGCCGCCTCGAGCAGCTCACCCGACGGCCGCGGGTCACGGCCCACGACCGCGAGCAGTCGGCCGGCGTCGAGCTCGACGACCGCGGCCGACGCGAGCGCCATGGCGAGCTCCGGCGTGAGGTCGACGTTGGCGACCCCGCGTACTCCGTCCGTCCCGAAGAGACGGCCCACGCTCAGCGCTTCGAGTACTGCGGCGCCTTGCGAGCCTTCTTGAGGCCGTACTTCTTGCGCTCCTTGGCCCGCGAGTCGCGGGTGAGGAACCCGGCCTTCTTCAACGGCGGACGGGCGTCGTCATCGGTCTGCGTGAGCGCCCGGGCGATGCCGAGCCGGACCGCGCCGGCCTGGCCGGACACGCCCCCGCCCGAGACGCGCACGAGAACGTCGTAGCGGTCGAAGACGTCGAGGGTCTTCAGCGGCTCGTTCACGGCCTGCTGGTGCACCTTGTTGGGGAAGTAGTCCTCGAGCGTGCGGCCGTTGATCGTCCACTGGCCGGTGCCGGGAACGAGACGGACCCGCGCGATGGCCTCCTTGCGCCGGCCGGTCGCGCCCACCGGACCGCCGACGATGGGCCGGGGCGCCTTCGGCGCCTCCTCCGCAGCAGGCTCGCGGGTCTCGTCCGCGGTCACCTCGACCGGTTCGGGCGTCAGCTCGACCGCCGCTTCACCCTCCGCGATCGCCTCGGTGACGAGCGCCTGGTCCGTCGGGGTCTCGGAAGAAATCTCCGCCATCACTGAGCCACCTGCGTGATCTGGTAGGGCACCGGCTGCTGCGCCTGGTGCGGGTGCTCGGGTCCGGCGTAGACCTTCAGCTTGCCGGCCATCTGCCGTCCCAACGTCGTGTGCGGAAGCATCCCGTGCACCGCCTTCTCGACCGCGCGGTCCGGGCGCTTCGCCAACAGCTCGGTGTAAGGGACCTGCTTGAGGCCGCCGGGGTAGCCGGAGTGGCGGTAGGCGATCTTCTGCTCACGCTTGGCGCCGGTCAGCGCGACCTTGGCGGCGTTGACGATGATGACGAAGTCACCGGTGTCGATGTGCGGGGCGTAGATCGGCTTGTGCTTGCCGCGCAGCAGCTGGGCCGCTTGGCTGGCGAGCCGGCCGAGCACCACGTCGGTGGCGTCGATGACGTGCCACTGCCGTTGGACGTCGCCGGGCTTCGGTTGGTACGTGCGCACGTGAGGGCCTTCGCTGCTGATCGTCGGGTTCGCGCGGGAGTTCGCGCGCGGTCGTGCCGGGCGTGGACGGCGCGCAGGAAAGAGCCGGCGCCACCGGCCGATCGAGGATACCCAGCCGCGGGGAAGCCGGTCAAAGGTGCGGGGCGCCACCCGGAACCGGGTGACGCCCCGCGTGTGTTGCAGGTTCGTCCTACTCGTGGAGCCGCTGTCCTGCGGTCAGGCGGTGTGCCGCCGAGCTCGCCGTCCGGCGAGCGCGAGCAGGCCGGCACCGAGACCGAGGGTCAGGGTCCCGCTTGCCACCAGCCAACCGAGGTTGGCACCGGTGAACGGAAGGACGTTGGGCGTGCGCACGACCCGCTCCCCGAGGACTACCGGCGGCTTGCGGACGTGGTGGCTGCCCTCGACCGTCGAGCAGAAGCTGTTCGCCTTGGTCGGCACGCACTTCGGCGGCTTGTGGCCGCACTGGTGGTTGGCCGGCGTCGGGACACAGTCCGGCGGCGGCGGGCAGTCGTCGGTCGCCTCGCAGTCCGGCGGCGGCGGGCAGTCGCCCGTCGTCTCACAGTCCGGCGGCGGCGGGCAGTCGCCCGTCGTCTCACAGTTCGGCGGTGGTGTCGTCGTGCACCCGGTGTGCGCCGGGTTGCTGCGACCGATTCCGTGGTTGCCGTCGCACTCGTAGCCGTTGTTGTGGTCGCTGCCGTCCTTGTACTGGCCCGGCGGGTTCTTGTTGTCCGCCTTGCCGACACAACCGGCGCAGGGCTTGCCCTTGGCGTTGCCCTTGCCGTTGCCGTTGCCGGACGGGCTGCCGTCGCGGGTCGAGCAGTAGGAGCCACAGTCACCGTTGGCGCCGCCACCATTCTGGTCGGCATTTGACGGGGGCTGGGGCTGTGACGGGTCGCCCGAGGTGCCGGCGGTGCCGTCAGAGTGGTCGGAGTCACCGGACGGGTCCGCCGGCGTAGATCCCGCATCCGGGTCTTCGTGCTTGGCGTTGCCGTTGCCCTTGCCGTTGCCGGTGCCGCCGTTGCCGTGATCGTCACCGTTGCCGCTGGGCTGGACGCTGCTCTGGTGGGCGACCGGCGCTGCAGCCTGGGCCACGCCTCCGGTCATCCCGAGCGTTATCCACGCCAGCACCGACACCGGTACGACGGCCGCCGTGCGCCATCGCACCCCACCGGTCCTGCGTTTGCGGTCCTGCATCGCGAGACCTCCCCTCTGGTCGGGTCGGTCTCGCCACTCGCTCCCCGGGCGGCCATTTCGGCGACCGGATCCCCCACGGGGGAACCGCCCGGATCATTGCGTCCCACCACCGGGCCGGAGATATCCAGGCCGCGGACGGTTTCTTGCGCCTGACGGGATCGCCAGACGCAACAGACGGTACCCACTTAGTCACTCTCTGCAAGCCCTTCAGATGATCATCGTGCGAAGTTCACTCGACCGGCCCATCAAGGTCGGCCGGGCGGCGCAGCCGGGCGGCCTGCAATCGGCGTAACCCTGGCTTCCCGACCCTCGAACTCGGTTGTTCGCTGCGATGATCAGCCGGTGGGGACCCACCAGCAGGCAACAAGCCGACAGGATGTCGGCGTTGCCCAGGTGCACGTCGGAGTCGCCGCGCTGGACGCGCTCGGCCCGGCGCTGCAGCGCCTCCATGCCGCCACCGACACCCCGGTGACAGCGCGGCTGCGCTGGATGCAGGCCTGGACGCGGGCCTACGCCGGCTGGGAGCCCTGGCTGGTCACGATCGGCGCCGCGGACAGCGAGGTCGCGGCGGCTGCCGCCTTCGCCCGGCGCCGCCGCGGGCCGCTGGTCCGGCTGGTCGGCCTCGGCCACGGCACCACCGACGACGCGCGGTTCCCGGCCCGAGACGCGGACTCGGCGGCGCAGCTCGCCACCGGGGTGACGGCGGCTCTGGCGCAGCTGCGCCGCCCCTGGTCGCTGCTCGTCGAGCAACTGCCCGCGGCCTGCCCCGTCACCGACGCCTTGCTGCGGGGGCTTCCGCACGCCCGCGCGCTGCCGGGCCAGGGCATGCCGATGGCGGTCGTGGGTGCCGGTCACCGCGAGCTCGGCAGCTTCATCTCCCGTAACGCGCGGCAGGCCGAGAACAAGGCGCGCAACCGGCTGACGCGCCTGGAGCACGGCCTGGTCGAGCAGTGGACCCAGTCCGTCGACGACATCCGGGCAGCCGTCCCCGGGCTGTCGGCGCTGCACCGAGCTCGCGACCGCCAGCTCGGCCGGGTGAGCGACCACGCCGACCCCGCCCGGGCGGCGTTCTACGCAGACGTCATCGCCGGTCACGCGGAGGCCGGTGAGGTCGACCTGCTGACGCTCGAGGTCGACGGCGACCTGGCGGCCTATGTCCTCGGGTTCCGCGACGGCCGGGCGCTGCGGGTGTGGGACAACCGGGTCTCCCCCGCCTGGGCCGACTTCAGCGCCGGCCGGCTCGCCAACCACGCGGCTATCCGCCGCGTCGTCCTGGGCACGGACTACGACGTCCTCGACTGGATGCGGGGTGAGGAGCCCTACAAGCTCAGCAGCGCCAACGTGGTGGTGCCCACCCGACATCTGGAGGCGTGGTCGTCACCGGCCGCCCGGCTCCCCTATGCGGTCAAGGACCGGGTCCGCGCGCTGCGCGGGCGGTCGCCGACCCTCGACCGGGCGGTAGTCCGAATAGGCCGAATGGGGGCCCGGAACGACGATTGACACGTTACGTTGAGTAGCCGGATCATCACATATCACCGACCGGTCAATGGTCCCGGCTCGACGTACAGGAAGCAGATGCCTCGGTTGCCCCGCCCCACCCGACGCGGGCCCACGCGACGCCGGCCCACCCGCCGGCGGGTCGCGGTCACGACCGCGCTTGCGCTGGCGGCGTCGCTCAGCGTGACGGCGCTACCCGCGCACGCTGCGCCCTCCTACGCCTCGACGATCAGCGCGACCGGCCCCACCGGCTACTGGCGGCTCGGCGAGGCGCCGGGGGTCACGACCGCCGTCGACGCCTCGGGCAACGGCCACACCGGCAGCTACGCCGCCGCGGTGATCCGCGGAAGCGCCGGCGCCGTGGTCGGCGACTCCGACACGGCCGCTTCGTTCGACGGCACCGCTGGCAAGGTGACCGTCCCTGACGACGCCACCCTGCGGCTCAACGGCGCGTTCAGCATCGAGCTCTGGGCAAAGCTGACACAGTTCGCCAACTCGTACCCGGGCCTCGTGGTGAAGGGATCGGCGGGCACTGCTGACGGCTACCTGATCTGGTACACCTCGACCGGCGTCCTGCACTTCAAGCGCAACGCCGTCGACGTCGCCACCCCGGCCGGTGCCCTGACCACTGGCGGGTTCTCGCACCTGGTCGTCACCAACGACGGCACGACGACACGCTGGTATGTCAACGGCGTGCTCGCGAAAGCGCAGGCCGTGACCTACCCGGCCAGCGCGGGCACGGCCGCGCTGCTGCTCGGCATGGGCGACCAGTACGGCGCGCACACGATCGACGAGGTAGCGGAGTACTCGACCGCGTTGACCGCCGCCCAGGTGCAGCAGCACTACTACGCCGGCGCCACGGCCGACGGCGTCGTGCCGTCGCCATCGCCGTCGCCGTCGGTGTCGCCCACCGCATCGCCGAGCCCCTCACCGAGCCCGTCACCGACCCCCACGCCGACGCCGCCCTACACGGGCCCCGACCCGGTCGTCGCGGCCGTGGGTGACGTCGCCTGCGATCCGAGCGACGCCAACTACAACAACGGCCTCGGTTCCCGCGACTACTGCCATGCCCGTGGCGTGGCGAACCTCGTGTCCTCGGGCAGCTACTCCGCGCTGCTCTCGATCGGCGACCAGCAGTACACCGACGGAACGCTCGCCAAGTTCAACGAGTCCTACAACACCTACTGGGGCGGCTTCAACGCGAAGACCTACCCGGTGCCGGGCAACCACGAATACCTCAACGGAGACCCGTCCGGCTACTACCAGTACTTCGGTGCGCGTGCCGGTGACCCCAAGAAGGGCTACTACTCCTTCGACCTCGGTGCCTGGCACGTCGTGGCCCTCAACGGTGAGTGCAGCTACGTCGGCGGTTGCGGGGCCGGCTCACCACAGGAGACGTTCCTCAAGAACGACCTGGCCGCACACCGCAACGCCTGCACCCTGGCCTTCTGGCACGAGCCCCGGTTCTCCTCCGGTGACTTCGGCGACAACGGCACCACGTTCACGGCGTTCTGGAACGACCTCTACGCCGGCGGCGCGGAGATCGTGCTCAACGGACACATCCACAACTACGAGCGGTTCGCGCCGATGTCCCCGACCGGGGTCGCGACGGCCAACGGCCTGCGGGAGTTCGTCGTCGGCACCGGCGGCAAGAGTCTCGTCGGCTTCGGCTCGGCCCTGCCCAACAGCGAGAAGCGCCAGTCCAGCGCCTACGGGCTGCTCTCCCTGACGCTGAAGTCCACCAGCTACTCCTGGCAGTACCTGACGGAGAACAACAAGGCGAAGTTCACCGACACCGGGAGCACGAGCTGCCACTGAGCCGCGTCGCGGCACCGGCTGTGGCCTCGGCCGTCGCAGTTGTCGCGCTGGCGGCTCCGGCCGTGGCATTGACCGAAGCCCGCATCATCGACGTGAGCTGCCACGGCATGCGCATCGTCCAGACCGGGCTGCCACCCCGCGCCGAGTTCACCGTCGAGGCGCTCAACGCCGCCGACGGGCAGGTTCTCGCGGAGCGCCGGGTGCGCTCCTCGGCCCGCGGCCGGCTCGACGTGACCTTCCGCATCTCCCTGCGTGGCGTCCACCGGTTGCACGGGGAGGTCAGCAAGCGGAGCGGCGAGTACGGCGAAGCCGACGTCAGCCTCGACGCTCGCTGCCGGGTGACCGGCACCGGCCCGCCGCCCGAGCCCCCGCTGACCCAACCCACCTCGACCGCACCGGCAGCGGGATCGCCGGACGCCGGGACCGGCGGCATCCCTGCCTGGGGATGGGCGGCCGGCGGCGGGGGGCTCGCCGCGCTGGCTGTCCTCGTGACCGTCGCGGTGACCCGGCGCAGCCGGGAGAACATGTCGGAGTGACCGTCGACTTCGATCTGCACGGCCGCGTGCTCGTCCGGCTCCTCGACGCGCCGGCCGCCGCGGTGTCGGCCGTGACCGCCGACACGGGGATCCGTCCCGGCCCGGCCACCGCAGCAGCACCGACGATCACGGTCGAGTTCACGGACGACCTCCACCTTGCCGAGCCGGTTCGCCGCGTCGGGCGGACATCGGGCTTCGCCGGGTCGCAGTTCGTCGTCGGCGACTCGCCGGGACGACGCTGCGTCGTCGCGCTGGGCACTTCGGCCGACTTCACGCTTCGGGCCGAGCGCGCGGTCCGGCACGTGCCGCACCTGCTCGCGCTGGTCAACATCGCGATGCTGCGTGCGGGTGCGCTCCCGCTGCACGCCGCGGCCCTGCTCACCCCCGGCGGTGGCCTCGTGGTCACCGGTTGGAGCAAGGGCGGCAAGACCGAGACGGTGCTGGGCCTGATGTCCCGCGGTGCGACGTTCGTCGCCGACGAGTGGTGCTACCTCGATCCGGTGCAACGAGTGGTCCTCGGTCTGCGTCATCCCATCCGGGTGTGGGACTGGCAGCTCGCGCAGCTGCCGGTGCTGCGCGCGAAACTGACGACGAAACAACGGGCTCGCCTGGCGGTGACCTCCCGGGTGACAGGCCCGAGTGGCCTGCGGTCGCGGACGCTGCGGACGATGCTCGAGCCGACCCGGGGAGTCACGATG
>JAVEEE010000261.1 GCA_030840615.1 Frankiaceae bacterium
AGCGCCCAACCGTCGAGCAGCAGAGCCGCGCCGTAGCCGCCGGCGGCGACGGGTTCGGCTCCCGGTGTCGCCACCACGACCGATGCGCCGCCGCCGACCTCCGCCAGGACCGCGTCACCACCGGACGTCCGCACCCGGGTGCCGGGGAAGGCGCGGCCGAGCTCTTCCGCGGTGCGCCGCGCACCGACGACCACCGCACGCATCTCGTCGTGGCCGCAGCTCGCGCAGTGCCAGTCGACCGCGACGACGCCGCACCAGCGGCACTGTGCCGGTCGGCCGGCATCCGGGCGCGCCAGCGGTCCGGCGCACACAGCGCAGCGCGCGGGGGTGCGGCAGCGGTCACACGCCAGTGCCGGCTGGTAGCCCCGTCGGGGCACCTGCACGAGGACCGGTGTGCCGGCCGCCAACGCGTCCCGGGCCGCCTTCCAGGCAACGGTGGGAAGCCGTGCCGCCCGCGCCAACGGGTCACCGCGGCCGTCGTCGTCGGCAGTGCGAACAGCCGGTAGCGCACTTTCACGATCGGGGCCCGGATCCAGCGGCGAAGCCCAACCGGACTCCGTCAGTGCCGCACCCTCGGCGGTGACCGCCTGCCCCGCGAGGAGTAGCGCCGAGCCTGCCTGGTGTGCTCGCAGGATCGCGACGTCACGGGCATGGCAGTAGGGCGCGCGCGGCTCGGCCAGCAGGTCATCGCCGTCGTCCCACACGACGATCGTCCCCAGCGAACCGACCGGAGCCCACACGGCGGAGCGCGTACCGACGACACAACGCACCGCGCCGCGGCGCAGCGCGAGAAAGCGCTTGTAACGCTCGGCCGGTCCGAGTCCCGCTGCCAGTGCGACATGACGCCCCGGGCCGAGAGCGGCGGTCAGTGCGGCGTCGACGCGGGTGACGTCCCGGTGATCCGGTACGACGATGACGACTCCGCGACCCGAGCTCAGCGTCGCGCCGGCGACCTGGGCCAGCTCCGCCGGCCAGTCCCCGGGCAGCACGGCCCACACCGCCCGCGGACTCTCACCCGCCGCCAGTGCCGCTGCAAGCTCCGTTCCGCCGGAGTAACGCTCCAGTGCCGCCGCCCACGTCGATGGCAGCTCGGCGCCGATGCTGGGTGCCGACTCCGACCGGGCATGCCGTGGCGGGACAGCCAACCGCATGATGTCTGCGAACGTGCCGGCCCAGCGGTCGGCAACGCTGCGTCCGAGCCGCGCGATCTCCGGCGCGAGCACCTGCTCGGCCGACACCACTCGTTCGAGAAAGGCGATCCGTCCCTGGTGCGCCGACTCCGCCACCCGGTCGAGGATCACGCCACCGACGAGCTGCCCGGCGAAACGGACCCGCACCCGGCAGCCTGGCTGCGCGTCGGCGTCCTGACCTTCCTCGACCTGGTAGTCGAACGGCCGGTCGAGATGCGCCAACCCCACATCGACAGCGACCCTTGCCACCGGCAGCGCTGCGGCCGGGCTCTTCGCGGCAGCCTTCCCCGCGGACTTGCCAGGAGGACGCGCCGCCGCCACCCGCACAGGTCTACCAGCGCCCACCCACGACAGGAGCGCTACGAATCAACAATGTGCGCATCGTCAGGTCGACGAGCAGCCGATTCGTGGAGACTCCACCGCCAGGTCAGGACCAAACGGCGTGCGACCGACCCGTCAGGGGCGTTAGCGCGAAGCCGCGAAGCGGTCTTCGTCGCGAGCCCCAGAGGGTCGCGTCGCCGCCGTTGTCACGCCCCGGCTGCTGCTTTCAGCGCTTCGGCTCGCGAGACGGACTCCCAGGTGAAGTCGAGCTCCGGTCGGCCAAAGTGTCCGTAGGCCGCGGTCTGGCTGTAGATCGGCCGGAGGAGGTCGAGGTCGCGAATGATCGCCGCCGGGCGTAGGTCGAAGACCTCGAGAATCGCGGCCTGGATGCGGGCGTCCGGGAGCACGCCGGTGCCGAACGTGTCGACGAACATGCCGACCGGCCGGGCCTTGCCGATGGCGTAGGCAACCTGCACCTCACACCGCTCCGCCAGTCCGGCAGCGACGACGTTCTTGGCGACCCAGCGCATGGCGTAGGCCGCCGACCGGTCGACCTTGGACGGGTCCTTGCCGCTGAACGCACCTCCGCCGTGCCGGGCCATGCCGCCGTAGGAGTCGACGATGATCTTGCGTCCGGTGAGGCCTGCGTCACCCATCGGCCCACCGATCTCGAACCGGCCGGTCGGGTTGACGAGCAAGCGGTACGACGCGGTGTCGATGTCGAGGGTGGCGAGCTCGGGCTCGACCACGTGCTCCTGGACGTCGGGGGCGAGCAACGTCTCGAGGTCGATGTCGGGCGCGTGCTGGCTGGACACGACGACCGTGTCCAGCCGGACCGGTCGGTGGCCGTCGTACTCGATCGTGACCTGGGTCTTGCCGTCCGGGCGCAGGTACGCCATCGTGCCGTCCTTGCGAACCGCGGTGAGCCGCTCGGCGAGGCGATGCGCCAGTGCGATCGGCAGCGGCATCAGCTCGGGCGTCTCGTCACACGCGAAGCCGAACATCAGCCCCTGGTCGCCGGCCCCCTGCCGCTCGAGCGGATCTTCGACGTTCTCACCAGTGCGTGCCTCGTAGGCGTTGTCGACGCCCTGCGCGATGTCAGGCGACTGCGAGCCGATCGACACACTCACGCCGCACGAGGCTCCGTCGAAGCCCTTGCGCGAGGAGTCGTAGCCGATCTCGAGGATCACCTCGCGGACCAGCTTGGGGATGTCGGCGTATCCGGACGTCGTGACCTCACCGGCCACGTGCACCTGCCCGGTGGTGATCAGGGTCTCGACCGCCACGCGGCTCTGCGGATCCTCGGCCAGCAGGGCGTCGAGGATCGAGTCGCTGATCTGGTCGGCGATCTTGTCCGGGTGCCCCTCGGTGACGGATTCGGACGTAAACAGGCGACGGGTCACAAAGCACTCCGGGGATTGGGGCTGAAGGTTC
>JAVEEE010000280.1 GCA_030840615.1 Frankiaceae bacterium
CTCGACGAGCCGACCAACCACCTCGACGCCGACTCGATCTCCTGGCTCCGCGACTTCCTCCGCGGTCACCGGGGCGGGCTCGTCGTGATCAGCCACGATGTCGAGCTGCTCGAAGTCACGGTCAACAGGGTCTTCCACCTCGACGCCACTCGTGCCGTGATCGACATCTACAACGTCGGGTGGCGCGCCTACCTGCAGCAGCGCGAGACCGACGAACGCCGGCGCAAGCGCGAGCGGGCCAATACGGAGAAGAAAGCCGCGGCGCTTATCTCCCAGGCTGACCGCATGCGCGCCAAGGCAACGAAAGCGGTCGCTGCGCAGAACATGGCGCGTCGCGCCGAACGCATGCTCGCCGGTCTCGAGGGAGCGCGCCAGTCCGACAAGGTGGCGCGGCTGCGCTTCCCCGACCCGGCGCCGTGCGGGCGAGTGCCGCTGTCGGCGACGGCGCTGTCGAAGTCCTACGGCAGCCTCGAGGTCTTCACCGACGTCGACCTCGCGGTCGACCGGGGCAGCCGAGTCGTCGTCCTCGGCCTCAACGGTGCCGGCAAGACCACCCTGCTGCGCATCCTCGCGGGCCTCGACCCGTCCGACACCGGCGAGGTGTTGCCGGGGCACGGGTTGGTCCTCGGCTACTACGCCCAGGAGCACGAGACGCTCGACCGGGAAGCGAGCGTGCTCGCCAACCTTGCCGCCGTCGCACCCGACCTGCCCGAGGTCGAGCAGCGCAAGGTGCTCGGCTCGTTCCTGTTCTCCGGGGACACGGTCCAGCAACCGGCTGGCACTCTGTCCGGCGGGGAGAAGACGCGGCTCGCGCTCGCCCGGCTCGTCGTATCGAGCGCCAACGTGCTGCTGCTCGACGAGCCGACCAACAACCTCGACCCGGCCAGCCGTGAGCAGGTGCTCGGTGCGCTGCGCTCCTACGGCGGCGCCATCGTGCTCGTGACGCACGACGAGGGCGCCGTACAGGCACTGCAACCCGAACGCGTGCTGCTGCTGCCTGACGGTGTCGAGGATCACTGGAGTGCCGACCTCGCGGATCTCGTCGCTTTGGCCTAGCGGTAGCCTCTCGCGCCATGACGGTGAAGCTGACAGTTGTCTATGGCACTCCCGACGACGCCGAGGCGTTCGACAAGCACTACACCGAGGTGCACATGCCGATCGTCGGACGCTGGCCGGGAGTGGAGCGCACCGAGGTGGCGAAGGTGCAAGGCGGCCCGGGTGGTTCACCGTCGCCCTACCACCTCATCACCGAGATCTACTTCGCCGACACCGGCGCGCTCGATGCGGCGCTGGGCTCCGACGCAGGCCGTGAAGCCGGCAAGGACTTCATGTCCATCGCTCCCAGCGGCTCGTTCATGACGGTGAGCGAGCTTTCGGACTGACGGCACCTGCGGTGGGCCCGCGTTCACCGATGCACACAAAAGGTGATAAGAGTGATCACCAGCGGGAACGTTTCGCGGTAACTCTCGATGCGCATGGCTGATGGGGAGATCCGCGGGCCCTGCCCGTACGGGGGACAGCTGGCGCTTGAGACGGAGGTGCCGCAGTGGCGGAGCTGAAGAAGGGCAGTCGGGTCACAGGGACAGAGCGTGACCGGCTTGCCACGGATC
This sequence comes from Frankiaceae bacterium, assembly GCA_030840615.1. Classification (GTDB taxonomy): domain Bacteria; phylum Actinomycetota; class Actinomycetes; order JAFAQI01; family JAFAQI01; genus JAFAQI01. The sequence continues at coordinate 1,611 of JAVEEE010000280.1, forward strand.
TACGCAGGAAGTACGACTCGGGGGCGAGCATCCGCGCTCTCGCGGCGTCCACCGGTCGCTCCTACGGCTTCGTCCACCGCATCCTGGGCGAGTCAGGCGCCAACCTTCGGGGTCGGGGCGGCGCAACCCGGGGCAGGAAGGCGTCCTGACCGACGGCTCTGGCGTCCGGCTGGACGCCGATGAGCTGATCGCGCGGATCACGCTCGCGCGACCGGAGAAGCGCAACTCGCAGACCCCGGAAACGTGGCAACGGCTCGCTTCCATCGGCGCGTCGCTGCCGCTCACGACCCGGGTGGTTGTCGTCGCGGGCGAGGGCCCGTCGTTCAGTGCGGGCCTCGATCGGAGCATCTTCGGCACCCTTCCCGGCCAGCTGGCCGAGGGGGACAGCGCCTTCCTGGACCTGATCGCGTCCTTCCAGGCCGGCTTCTCCTGGCTGCGCCGGCCGGACTTCATCAGCGTGGCTGCCGTGCAGGGTCATGCCATCGGGGCGGGTTTCCAGCTTGCCCTCGCCTGTGACATCCGGGTGGCGGCGCAGGACGTGCAGTTCACCATGGCCGAGACGTCCCTCGGCCTGGTGCCGGACCTCGGCGGCACGCAGATCCTGGTGGACCTCGTCGGCTACTCGCGGGCGCTGGAGATCTGCGCCACGGGCAGGCGGGTCGGCGCGGAAGAGGCGTCCGCGATCGGGCTCGCGAACGTCGTCGTGCCCAACGCCGACCTGAGCGCGGCGGTCGAGGACCTGGTCGCCGCCCTCTGCGCGCCCCCGCATGATGCGGCGACGAAGACCAAGGCGCTGCTCATGGGCTCGCGCGACCGTTCGTATGCTGCGCAGCTGCTGGCCGAACGTGAGGCCCAGCTGACACGCATCCGGGCGCTTGCCCAAGATCTGGGCTGACAGAGGAGCTTCATGGACCTGGCACTGACGCCTGAGCAAGAGGCCACCAAACGCACCGTTGCCGAATGGGTTGACGCAGTCGTCGTCCCCACCGCGATCCGCAACGACCGGGAGGAGCGCTTCCCGCAAGAGGCGCTCGACGGGCTCAAGCGCGACGGCTGGGTGGGGCTGACCATCGCCGAGGAGTACGGCGGTGGTGGTGCCGACCCGCTCACCTACTGCCTCGTCATCGAGGAGCTGGGCCGCGGCGACGCAAACGTGCGGTCGCTGCTGTCGGTGCACCTCGGGCTGGTGGCCGGTTCGATCAACCGCTGGGGCACCGAGGAACAGAAGCAGCAGTGGCTGCCGCGGATGGCCACCGGTGAGGTGCTCGGCTGCTTCTGCCTCACCGAGCCCGACCACGGCTCCGATCCCGCGGGCCTCGAGTCGACGGCTGTGAAAGAGGGCGACTCCTACCGCATCAACGGCTCGAAGATCTTCATCACGAACGGCGACATCGCCGGAGTCGCGCTGGTGATGGCGCGCACCGGCGGGGAGGGCGCGCGCGGGGTGTCGGCGTTCCTGGTCCCGTGCGACACCCCCGGCTTCAGCCCGAAGCCGATCCACGGCAAGCTCGGCCTGCGCTCCTGCGACACCGCCGAGATCGCGTTGGACGACGTCATCGTGCCCGCCACGGCGCTGCTCGGCCAGGAAGGCGACGGCATCAAGGTCGCGCTGTCGGCACTCGACGACGGCCGCATGTCGCTCGCGGCCTCGTGCACTGGGCTCGGTCAGGCGGCGGTCGACGCGATGGTGTCCTATGCCAAACAACGCGAGCAGTTCGGCCGGCCGATCGCCGGCTTCCAGCTGGTGCAGGAGCTGATCGCAGACACCGCGGTCGAGGTCGAGGCGGCCCGGCTGCTGACATGGCGGGTGGCCGATCTCAAGATGCGCGGCGAGAAATACACGCTGGCGGCGTCGATGGCGAAGTTCTACGCATCGGAGATGTGCGTGCGGGCAGCCAACGCCGCCGTGCAGGTGCACGGCGGCTATGGCTACGTCGACGAGTTCGTCGTCGGCAAGCTGCTGCGCGACTCGCGGGTGACCACGCTCTACGAGGGTACGTCGCAGGTGCAGAAGCTCCTGATCGGCCGCGCCCTCACCGGGATCTCCGCTTTCACCTGAGCCGTAGGAGGACTGCACGACCCGTTGACGAAGCAACCGGTGACCGACGACCGGGAGGCTTCGATGAGGCAACGGATCGTGATGGCGGCGGCAGCCTTGACGCTGGCGATGTCGACGGTGGTGACGGCGAGTGCCGCTCCCAAGCCCGCATCGGGTGAGCCGAACCCCATCGTCGAGGGGCCGGTCGCCGGAGGCGTCCACGGCTACATGTGGAACCACAGCCTCTTCGACCTCGACAACTTCGACTACACGGAGAACGAGTACTTCTTCAGCGGCGTCGCGGCGTCACACCAGAACGGCGTCGAAACGACGGCGCCGTACCGCAGCCGGTTCTTCGTGCGCCTGCCGCGGGACGCCAGCCGGTTCAACGGCACCGTCATCGTGGAATGGCTGAACGTCACCGACCAGGACGACCTCGAGACCGTCTGGCCGGTCGAGGCGGACTACCTGATGCAGCACGGGTATGGCTACGTCGGCGTGTCGGCGCAGCTGGCGGGCGTCTGCTGCGGTCCGACGACGTTGAAGGGCTGGGACCCGGTTCGCTACTCGACGCTCGTGCATCCCGGCGACAACTTCTCCTACGACATCTACACGCAAGCCATCCAGGCGTTGCGCCATCCGAAGGGGAACCGCACCTACGTCGGGACACCCGACCCGGTCGACCCAATGCTCGGCATGAACGTGAAGTACGTCGTCGCCAACGGCGCGTCACAGTCCGCCGGGACGCTCACGACCTACATCAACAACCACTACAACAACCATCACCTGATCGACCTCTACGTCATCACCCGCGGCGGCGGTCCCTTCGACGACCTGTCGACTCCGGTGTTCCAGCTCAACGAGGAAGCCCAGCCTGCGCACCCCAAGGACAACTCCCACTACGTGCTCTGGGAAGAGGCAGGCACGGCGCACGCCCCCGCGGTCTGGTACGGCTACGTCTGGCGGGAGAAGTCCCGGGACCAGGCGGTGCCCGGAGCACCCAACCCGATCAACGCCGCCTGCGGCCTCAACCGGGGCTCGACCGACTACAGCGCGCGGGCGCTGACCTACTGGGGTCAGCAGTACCTCACCAAAGGCACCTTGCCGCCGAGCGCGCCTCGGTTGAAGCGCGACTCCGGTGGCACGGTGGTGCGGGACAAGGACAGCCTGGCGAAGGGTGGTCTCCGGCATCCGTTCGTGCAGGTCCCGATCGCCCTGAACCGCTCGGAGACGACGGACTGCCCACTGTTCGGGCTCTACCGCTCGTGGCCCGCGGCCAAGATCGTCGCGCGCTACCACACGCATGCCGGCTATGTGGCCAAGGTGGCCGCATGGGCGGCCGTCGAGGTGCGGCACGGCTGGCTGCTCCCGCAGGACCGCCGGGACGTCGTCCGGAAGGCCCGGGCGTTCGACGGCCCTTGGAAGCACGCCAGCTGCTACGACACGGCCAACGCGACCGGCAACGAGAGCGGGCCGGTGTCGAGCGCGGTCGGTGACGAGAGCTTCGACCCCAACCTCCCGCTCGGCGCACAGTCGGTGGCGCGGGACGTCAACTGCAACGTCGTGGTGCCGCTGGGCCTGTAGCCGCGCCGCCGGTGGCGGCCAGCCGGAAGCATCCCGAGCCCGGATGTGTTGGACTCCCCGAGAAGGGGTGACTGCATGTCGATGGGCGGGCCGGCCGGCTGGCAGGTGATGCATTCGTTCCGGCGGGACTCGTCGGTGACGGACAAGCGCCTGCCCAAGGGCACGATCAAGCGGATCGCCCGTTTTGCGGCGCCCTACAAGCGCCAGCTCGTCTGGTTCCTGGTGCTCGTCGTCATCGACGCGGTCATCGGCGCGGCCAACCCGCTGATCTACAAGGCCATCATCGAAAACGGCATCCTGGGGCACAGCCGCGACCTCGTCGTCGGACTCGCCGTGCTCATCGCGGTCCTGGCCGTGATCGACGGTGTCATCAACCTCGGCAACCGGGTCTTCTCGGCGCGCATCGGCGAGGGCCTGATCTATGACATGCGGTCGTCCGTGTTCAGCCACATCCAGCGAATGCCGCTGGCCTTCTTCACCCGCACCCGCACCGGTGCGCTGATCAGCCGGATCAACAACGACGTGCTCGGCGCCCAGCAGGCCTTCACCGGCACGCTGTCCAACGTCGTCAGCAACGTCATCAGCGTGACGCTGGTGCTCATCGCGATGATGTTCCTGTCGTGGCAGATCACGTTGCTGGCGCTGGCGATGATCCCGCTGTTCATCATCCCGGCTCGCCTGATGTCCAAGCGACTGCAAGAGCTCACCCGCGAGGCCTACGCGCTCAACGCGGAGATGTCGACGCAGATGACCGAGCGGTTCAACGTGTCGGGGGCGCTGCTGGTCAAGCTGTTCGGCCGGCTGCCGGACGAGGACCAGATGTTCCGAGGCAAGGCGCGTCGGGTCGCGGACATCGGCGTGCAGCAAGCGATCTACGCGCGGATCCTCTTCGTCTGCTTCACCCTTGTCGCCGCCCTCGGCACGGCCCTGGTCTACGGCATGGGCGGTTACCAGGCGGTCAACGACCCGAAGATGATCGGCACCGTCGTGGCCATGGCCGCGTTCCTCAACCGCCTCTACGGGCCGATCACCGCGCTGTCGAACGTGCAGGTCGACGTGATGACCGCGCTCGTCTCGTTCGACCGCGTCTTCGAGGTGCTCGACCTGCCGCCGATGATCGAGGACAAGCCCGACGCGATCGCCTTGCCGGCGAAGCTGGGCAGCGGGGCGACCATCGAGTTCGACAACGTGGACTTCCGCTATCCCACCGCGGCGGAGGTCTCGCTCGCGTCGCTCGAGTCGGTGGCGACCCTGGACAACGCACCGGAGAAGCAGGTCCTGCACGGCGTCAGCTTCCGGGCCGAGCCGGGCCAGCTCGTCGCCCTGGTCGGGCCGTCCGGCGCCGGGAAGACGACGATCTCCCAGCTGGTGACGCGCATGTACGACGTCCAGGGTGGTGCGGTCCGTGTCGGAGGCCACGATGTGCGCGACGTCGCGCTGCAGTCACTGCTGGGGGCAGTCGGTGTCGTCACCCAGGACGCCCACATGTTCCACGAGTCGATTCGTGCCAACCTGCTCTACGCGCGGCCGGACGCCACCGAGGAGCAGCTCTGGGCCGCCGTCGACGCCGCGCAGATCGGTGAGCTCATCCGCGAGCTGCCGGACGGGCTCGACACCGTCGTCGGTGACCGTGGCTACCGCATGTCCGGGGGTGAGAAGCAACGGCTCGCCATCGCCCGCCTGCTCCTGAAGGCGCCGTCGATCGTCGTACTCGACGAGGCCACGGCCCACCTCGACAGCGAGTCCGAGGCGGCCGTCCAGCGGGCGCTGCGCACCGCGCTCGCCGGTCGCACGTCGCTCGTCATCGCGCACCGCTTGTCGACGGTTCGCGAGGCCCATCAGATCCTGGTCGTCGACGACGGACGCATCGTGGAGCGGGGCACGCACGACGAGCTGGTCGCCGTCAGCGGGCTCTACGCCGAGCTCTACCGCACCCAGTTCGAAGGTCAGCCGGAGCCGGACCTGGACGGACTGGCCGGGGAGACGCTGCGCGCCTGACCCCGTGCGCCTGACCCTCTGCGCGGCGCTTCATCTGGGCTTCATCCGTGACCCGTCAGGATGACGACGCTACGGACGTCGAGGAATGAGGCCATGTTGACTACAGCCAAGATCGCTGCTGCTGGTGTTGCCGTCGTGATCGGTGTGACAGGAATCGTCGCGGGCTCTACCGGAGCCGGCGGCGCGACAGTCACTCGCGGGGCGACTGCTGTTGATCCCGCCAACTTCACCAACCCGAAGTCGAACCCGTACTACCCGCTGCAGCCGGGCACGGTGTCGCATTACCGCGGCAGTGACGACGGCGCGGTCTTGCACGAGCGGGTCACTGTCACGCATCGCACGAAGCTGATCCAGGGCGTGCGGACGAAGGTGATCCACGACGTGTTGCGTCGAGCTGACGGGACCGTCGCCGAAGCGACGCACGACTGGTACGCCGACGACAATGCGGGCAACGTCTGGTACTTCGGCGAGGCGACCGCGACTTACGACCGGCAGGGGCACGTGAAGAGCCGGGACGGGTCGTGGCAGTCGGGGGTCAAGGGCGCGCGGGCCGGGCTGATCATGCCGGCCAACCCGCACCCGACCGACGCCTACCGGCAGGAGTTCTGGGCCGGCCATGCCGAGGACCAGGCATGGATCGTGCAGCGGCGCGCCACCACGACCGTTCCCTACGGCACGCTGCACCACGTCGTACGCAGCTTCGAGTGGACCCGGCTCGAGGCGCACGTCGTATCGGTCAAGTTCTACGCTCCCGGGCTGGGGATCGTCCGTGAGCACGACGTAGCGGGCGGCACCGAGATCTTCGAGCTCGTCTCGGTGACACACAACTGACGTCGGTCGGGCGGCGTCAGCCGGCGCCGCCCCCCGGCTCGCCACCGGTGCCGGCTGGCTCGTCCGGGATGTCGACGGTCTTCTCGGCGTCGGCGTCGGCGTCGGGATCGCGACGAGGCGGCTTGCCGCCGTTCATCAGGAAGACAGCAGTCTCCTCGCCGATGGAGACGTCCTTGGCCTTGCCGAGGATCGGAGCGTTCTGCTGGGTGTCATCGCTCATGTCTGGTGCCTACCCGGTTTCGGCTCACAATGAGCGCAGGGCGCCGCCGTCGACGGGCACGACCAGACCGGTCAGGTAGGACGCCGCCGGCGAGAGCAGGAAGCCGGCGATGCGGCCGAACTCGACCGGCTCGCCGAACCGGCGGAGCGGGATCG